>NZ_JAOQJP010000011.1:0-128714 GCF_025567305.1 Brotomerdimonas butyrica | reverse complement strand
AGAGTTTAAATCGTTTGAATTTCTAACTCTTTAACGCTTAGCTTTTGCTTTTCGCTACTCGATTCTTTCTTATCCGAATCATTGTCTTTTTTAGAAATTGCCGGAAACTTTACTTTTACCATTCTCTGGTTGTGTATAGTTTCTCTTTTAAATCTTTCAGCTTATTGCTGTTTTTTCGACTTAAATTTCTACACTATGAAGTTTTCAATGTTCTCGATCTTTCGATCTCGCTCGCTCTTGGCGAGCTTTTTTAGTATATCGCATGTCGCTTCGTTTGTCAACTACTTTTTTTCATCTTTTTTCGTCTCCAGCCTCGGGAGCTCTGCTCCCTGCGACAGCTTGTCTATATTACCAAACTTACCCCTCCCTGTCAACCGCTTTTTTTTGTTTTTTTCATCTTTTTTCGACTTTCACATATTATCCTGTTTTTATCATTGTGATCCGTCATGAATAACTGCATCGCCACCGGGAAAACTAATTCATATATATTCGGAGGTGAATGATTTGGCTATAGTTCTTATAAGAACAGTCATACTATATCTTATAGTACTGTTCGTGATACGCATAATGGGAAAAGGCGAACTTTCCAAAATGTCCCCGTTCCAGCTGATCGTGGTTTTTATGATAGCAGAGCTGGCATCGATACCTATAGAGTCGCCTGACGTTTCCATGATAACAGGTGTTTCCGCTATTTTTACACTTCTGTTTCTCCAGGTCCTTATTTCTTTTCTTTCTATAAAAAGTGAGAAATTCAAAACTTTCTTCAACGGGAAACCAAGCGTACTGATCGATAACGGTGAGCTGAATCTCAAAGAGCTCAAAGCTCTGCGGATAACTATAAACGACCTTATGGAACAGCTCAGGATAGGAGGCTCACCTTCCATATCCGATGTGGACTACGCGATAATGGAATCGAACGGTGACCTTTCCATAATACAGAAGCCTGGCAAGAGGTCCATAACACCCGATGACATCGCTCTCGATACCGATCCCGAAATAATGCCTGCAGTCTTTATATCCGACGGCGTTATTTACAGTAAAAACGTGATAAGATCCGGATGGGACATGAACAAACTCAAGTCAGAACTCTCTGCCAGAGGGATAACAGATCATAAACAGGTTTTCCTGGCATTCTGTGACAGTCAGTCTGTGCTTCATATCTTTATGACCGACAGAACAAAAAAACGCGCCCTGGAGGTGAAGAAATGAGAGATCTGATAATTTCCACGATATGCATGCTGATCATAATCATCCCATGGGGATTCTATGATAAGTTTGCCGCCGACACTGTAGAGAACTATAAATCTATAATAAAAGAGGAAATACTGCCGGCGATCGAGGATGATGACTGGGACACGGCGGAAAAGCGCTTCGCCTTTATCGCAAAAGACTGGGACAGATATAAGAAAACATCTGCGTTCTTTATAGATACACAGTCTGTCAACGAAGTCGACTGCTATGTTTCACGTGCGTACTATTATATAAAGCTCAGGGATCAGAGCAATGCCGCTGCCGAAACTGCTTTTCTGGAATACAGATTCGACTTTCTGCATGCAAACGAGATACCCGACATGGGAAACTTATTCTGATCACGGAGCAAAAACACGAACGTTCCTCAAACCGGTGCAAACCTGTCCGGCATATCCGGAGCTGCATTTTTTTGCAAACCTGCAAGTTGCCGTTTTGCACTTGTATAGAATGTCGATCTATGCTAGAATAAGCGTGCGTAGAGTAGATATTGTGCGTAAAGTGTCATAAGATGGGATGTTGCTTATGAACGAAAGCTTTGCTGCGGTGCAATATCGCGTCCGCTACTACACCAAGGAATTCAGTAAAACTTCTATCCCTTTAGTGTAGTTAATCTACGACTATTGAGGAAAGGAGTTTTTTTAATGGAAAATAAGTCTAATACCATGAGACTTGTGACCATGGCATTTCTCATTGCACTCGAAATCGTCCTTACGCGGTTCTGTTCCATCAACACACCGATACTGCGTATAGGGTTCGGATTTCTTCCGGTAGCGATGATGGGTATCATGTTCGGACCGCTGTGGGCCGGTATCGGATATGCTGTCGGGGATCTGCTCGGCATGCTGATATTCCCTTCAGGTGCGTACTTCCCGGGATTTACGCTGACAGCGTTCCTGACCGGGCTGGTCTTCGGATTTTTCCTTCACGGAAAAGAGATCACGTGGAAGAAAGTACTGCCTGCAAGCCTCGTGGTCATTCTGGGTCTCAACCTCGTTCTTGATACGATATGGCTTTCCATACTCATGGGCGATGGGTTCGTCGCACTGCTGCCGACGCGGATATTCAAATGCGCAGTAATGCTTCCTATCCATCTCATACTTATCCCGCTGGTATGGAACCGCATCATTTCAAGGATACCGTTTGTAAAGAGCATCGCGGCCTGAGGCTGTCTAAGGATTTTCTGGCAAAACGACAAAAGTGAACAGATCTGAAAAAGCATTTTACATGTTTTCATGATCTGTTCACTTTTTATTTTTACATCAAATCTTTCTTTGAAAAATCCACGTGACTTTGAAGAGCACGCCTTTTATCGCGTGAAGCAAAGCGTTTTTTCTTTTGTTCCTGCATTCAGTCCGACTTCACATCAGAAGTGCAGTTCCGTTCTCTGTATCAGATCCTTCTGCAGAGCTTCGCCAAGTTCAACGAAATATGCGCTGTATCCGGCAACTCTTACAAGCATGTCACGATAACTGTCAGGATCTTTCTGCGCAGCCCTCATCGTTTCAGAACTCATGATATTGAACTGCACATGCATCGGATCATTCGCAAGATAACCGTCTATAAAGCTTATCAGGTTATCTCTTCCTTCTATACCGCCTACTGCATTTTCAGGGAACTTGACATTAAGCAGTGTTCCATTCGGCGCCATACTGTGATCGACTTTTCCCACAGAATTCGCCAGCGCAGTAGGCCCGTTTGTATCATGCGAACCCAGCTCTGTATGTACAGGACCCATGTTGTCCGATATAGCTTCGCCCTTACTTCTTCCATCCAGAGAAGCATTCGTTCCCAGTCCCATTGAAACATTGCCGCTTACCGAATATACCCCAGAATTGAACTGACCGCCTCTTATCGTCGGTCTTCCGATCAGCGTACTGCAGTAGCATTCAAATATGAATTTGAACATTTCATCTGCATAATCGTCATCGTTGCCGTAATGATGGACCTTAGGACTGTTGATCAGGTGATGCAGCACTTCATGGCCTTCCCAGTTGTCTTTCAGAGCCTGAAGGAGTTCCGCTCCGGTATATCTTTTTTCGTCGAATACCAGCTGTTTTATAGTGACGAGTGAATCAGCACACGTTGCAACGCCCAGTGCCTGAGGCCCTATGCCGTTGTATTTCGCTCCTCCTGCGGAAATATCCACGCCTTTTTCAAGACAATCAACGAAGAATGCCGACACATAAGGAAGCGGCTTTCTTTCCCTGTGTGCCCGGTCTATCACATTGAGCGACGCGCACATCTGATCGATCCAGTATTTGAACTGCTTCTTTACGCTTTCAAGGAGCTCATCCATATCCTTATAGTCAGCCAGATTTCCTGTATCCGGTCCGAGATGCTTGCCCAGCGCTCCGCACTTTTCCCAGCGAGGGCAATGCTCGCCGCAGTCCAGGCATCGTCCGCCGTTGAGTACCATTTCCATGAATTTAGCTGTATTTATATATGCAGCATCATGCCAGCCGTATTCCCTGCCGGGGATCGACGGCTCTACACAGCCTACGATCGCATAATCTGCCGCTTCATCATGCGGTACGCCTTTCTTTTGGAAAGCCTTTATCGTCGGAGCATCATTGAAGATCTTCGGATGTCCGTAACCTGCCCTGATACACTCAACGACCTTCACCTTTAATTCATACGGTGTGCCTTTATGCATCCTGACCAGAAGCCACGGACACATCATCCTGGTGTGGACAGACGCATCAAGCATCATCATCGTCAGATCGTTGGTCAGATCGTTGCCGTCTTTATCGGAGCCGCCTATGGTGAGACACTCTCCGCCAAAGCCTCTGCCCTGTCTTACTTTAGCCGTTCCTCCGTCTCTCACTTTCGTAGGATTGTTCATCTTCACGAATGTCACTTCAAGAAGCTCCTGTGCGAATTCCTTTGTTATAACGCCATCAGCGATGTCCTTTTCGTAATAAGGATACAGCCACTGATCCATTCTGCCGTATGAAACCGAATGCCCGTTGCTTTCGATCTGCGTCATCGTAGTTGCAAAGTTGAACAGCTGCAGCGCCTGCCAGAAGCTCTCAGCCGGTCCGCCCGCGATCTGTCTGCAGTTGTCCGCCATAGCCAGCAGCTCAGCCTTCCTCACAGCGTCACTTTCTTCTTCCGCCTTCTGACGAGCCAGTTTCTCATATCTGCCGATATATTTCTTCGCCGCATTATGACAGATGAGGACAGCCTCATAGAATTCTCTCTTTACTGCAAAATCCGGGTCTTCTTTTGTCAGCTTTGCAAGGCCTTCCTCGGCTCTTTTTATCATGCCGTCAAAGCCTTCTTTCATAAGCCTCTGATAATCCATGACAAGATGGCCGATACCGCCATAGTGATACAGATTCGTCTGAAAGATCTTCTTGCCTGTCTCCGAACCCTTTACCATTTCCTCATCCATGTATTCATTGGCGAGATCCTCAACGGTTTTTCCTTTCCAGTAATGACAGAGCTCTATGAATTCTTTCCTGTCTTCTTCATTTGCAAAATAATGCTGATCATGTGCGCGTTCTTCAAACGGCTCGTAAAGTGCTTCATGAAGCATCCAGTCGATCGAGAACTCAGGATACTGAGGTGAAGCCTTTGCCGGAGCACATATTTCGCCCAGTATCAGATCTTCATCGTAGATCCTGAGTGTGGCATTCAGCAGTATTTTTTCAAAAGCCTTTGCACACCTGATCTTTACAGTTGCCCTTTCATTTTCCTGATACGCTTCCGTGATATTCCTGAAACGCTCCACATCTATGAGATATTCACGATCCAGAAACGCCTTTCTCAGGTGATTCACGCGCGGATACGGTGACCAGTCTTTGTGGCCGACTTCGTACCCGATGCTGTATGTCTTGTCAAACGGGTCGACGCCTCGTGCCGTACAATGTATATTATTCATACTCATATCCTCCCTTCAGATCATTCTTTTTCTTTCGTGCCTACGACACAATGTATTCCTCGGTCATTGAAATAACCTGCTATTTTCTCAACTTTCTCCTGGAACTCTTCTCTGTCGAATTCCAGATCTTTCATCTCATATACCCTGTCCAGCGACATGCACTTCTCTTCGCCCATTCTCATAAAACTCAGCAGCTGCAGGGTCTTCAGCCGTTCTCCTATGTTCTGCTCTATAAAATCCGCAGTCCTGCTTATGTTCTGCATATCGTCATTTATTCCCGGTATAAGAGGGATCCTCAGGATCATATCATGTCCGTCGAGAGCCAGACGCCTGAGATTTTCCAGTACTTTTTCACAACCTGCCCCGGTATACTTTCTATGTATCTCACTATCCATATGCTTTATATCAGAAATGATCAGGTCTGCATACCTGACCACATCTTCTGCGATTTTCCAGTCGATATTGAATGTGGATTCCAGGCATGTGTGTATCCCCGCATCACGACAGGCTTTAAGAAGCTCCCTGGTAAAATCACTCTGCATCAGAGGATCTCCGCCGGAAACTGTGACCCCGCCTCCGGATCGTTCATAGTAGTTCCTGTCCTTTTCGATCACTGCCATGACGTCGCTGACGGACATATCCTCGCCCCATGCTTTTAAAGCACCTGACGGACATGCTTCTACACATTTCAGGCATCCGACGCACCTGCTTCTGTCTATTCCTGCGATCTTTTCTCTTCCAAAGAGGAGAGCCTGCTGTCTGCATGCCTTTATGCAAAGGCCGCACTTTTCTTCCGAAATACATTTTACAGGATATACGCCCGGTTCTTTCGCCAGCCTCTGACTTTCAGGGTTGCTGCACCATTTACATTTCATCATACAGCCTTTTACAAAGATCTCAGTCCTGATCCCGGGGCCGTCATTTATCGTATAGCGCTGTATATTAAAAACTGTACCTTTTTCCACAATAGACCTCTTTTTTATGTATCTGCATAAAAACTGCCATATATTCATCATCGGAACAGCGGAAATATCCACTGTCCCGACAACAAGCATCTCGAACTTTCACGGTCCGATCACCATTGATGTATCATTATAATATCAGATGCGACTAGACTATTGCAATCGGTCTGATAAACATTCCTGTTGCACCTCTGATCTTAAGCGAGGCAACAACGAAACAAAATTCGTATACCTTGTCTTTTGCAAGTTCATGGCTCTGGACCAGTTCCATGAAGTACACGCCCTGACGGATCAGGCAGTAATCATGCACCGGATGCAACACCCAGCCAGCTGCTTACTATCTGCGGGAAAAAATCTTTTCTCAATGCACCGCCATTAAAGAATATCGGCAATGCAACAAATGTTATCCAAATACATCCATACTTAGCCAGTGGGCTGAACAGATAACAGATGACATATATGCCGGTCCAGCCTCCGATCCATAACGACCAGTAAAACTTTGCCAAGTTTGTCATTTACCATAACCTCCTTACAAATTCCATATGATTTCAGTTTTAAATCAGTTTTGATTTAGTTCAGTAACAAGCTTGTCTGTTGATTTTATTTTAATTGTAATTTTCAGAAAAATCCATAAGAATTGCTTCTCATTTTTTAGCACGAAAAAATCCCCGGATTTTATTCCGGGGATTTTTATCAGATAACTTATATTATAGGTAATTACACGTAATATCGAAAGAAGAATCCCTGTAAGTACGGCTACTGCGACAGACAATGAGCATTCGCCGCAGTCTTCATACTGTCACATTACTATAAAGCTGATAGGTATTTCTTCCTATTTTTCCGACTCGTCTTCACTCACAGCACCGTTCAATATCTCATAAAGCTCATATCTGCTGTTGACCCCGCACTTTGAAAAAATGTTCTGCACGTGGTTTTTTACGGTATGGTAGCTGATACATAATTCATCTGCTATCTTCTGATAAGTGAGACCCTTGCACAGAAAAACAGCCACTTTTCGCTCAGCTGCAGTCAGCGAGAGTTCCTCGAATGATTTCTGTTTTACTGAATCCTTCTGTGAAATCGCGATCCAGTGATACCGGTCTATGATCCCGTGATTGTAGCTCTGGTCATATGTATAGATCTTGAATACGAGATTTTTTATTTTTTTGACTACAGCGCCATCCTCTTCAGCACTTCCTGCGTCTATACCCAGAAGAAACGGCAGCCACAAACATGGTCTGCCATTTTCCAGCTGCACTGATATCGCTTCTCCGCATATGCCGGTCAAAAGCCTCACAGCCTCCTTGCTGTACCCCATCACATGTGTAAAATCATCGGTTATCAGATACGCACGTTCTCCTGATGAAATGATCTCATCCTTGATTTCCGACACGATCTTAGTCTGTTCATGCTTTTTGAATCCCGAGTATGTCATCGCTATATACTGATATATCTGTTTGAAATTCTCTATCTCCTCATCAGAGTAATCTCCTTCCTCAAAACTTTTGAAAAAAGAGATCTGTATATATGCATTCAACCCGAAAGCAAGTGAAAGCACATAGTGACCTCCGAACTGCTTCTCCAGCCACTGTGCAAAACGGGAGCTGTCATACTGCCCTTCCTCATAATAGTCTGAAGCTCTGTAGATCCTCGGCTCATGATTGAAATAAGTCAGCTCATCCCGAACTGCTTCCCTGTACATCTCCTGCCGCATTTTATCATAGGGCATGATCTCGGAATACGCATGACCCGGCGCCGCTTCCTCTATCCCTTTTTTTGTTATCCATGAAAGAAAATTCCCATCCGTATCAAAGATCAGGATCATTGCCTTCTTCAGTCCGAAATCCCTCTGTAGTTCGTCCAGCAGTGCCACATTAAAAAGTTCACGAGCTGAGATCTGTTTTTCAGACATATCTGCTACAAACCGCGATACCGATTTATCAGGATAAACCAATTCCTGCACCTTCCTTTCCTCTGTACATTGCATATATATTTTACATTATTTCCACCATGGCATTCAACTGTATTATCATGTCTGTACGTCTTTATATACCGGTCAAACAGGATGTGCAAATCGAAGCTATAAATAAACTGCCTGGAATCGCCCGGAAAACCAGAAACAAGGTTACCGTTGTCAGACCAAAGAAGAAACCACGGAAGATCAAATGCTAAGCCCAAATTTTTTACAACTTTTGCACAAAAGTCTCCCATAAAATCCAATAGAATCGCACACTTTCCCATAGAACAAGCAGCATCAAAAAACCCTCTGAAACGTTGAAATTTCAAAGGGTTTTTCGTTCATACTGGTCGGGATGACAGGATTCGAAACAGCTCATATACAATTTCGCCGAGATGCAAAGTGTTTCATAATGTTGAAATTTCAACGTTTTAGATTTTAACACATTTCACTGCATTTTATGGTATTTAGATAATTTTACGGAAAATTTCACGGAAAATCCGAGCCGGGTATGAACAAAAAATCCCCCGTCACACCGTAGTGATTAGGGGGATCATTTCATTTGTTTAAATCTTTCGTCGGAAGTGCTCGCACTTTTTCCATTCTCGACTCCATATCACCGTTCCAGCCGTGCGCTTTATAAAGCTTATGTAAATGTTCGATCTCTCGGCGCTGTTCCGGAGTCGCATAGTCCTGATCTAGCAGGTGCTCAACCTTTCCGGACAGCGTCGAATATGTAAGCACAGAAAGCGTCTGCCTCGTTAGTGATTTTCTATCTATTATCCGGAGGATTATGGATGTCACTCCTCCGGTGCCGAACATCAGTAAAATATCTTGCAGCCAGTCCATTTACACCTCCTTATATCCTCACGGCATAAGCAAGGTAAATCCATCCGGCGCCGGACTTTAATCTACCCCATCCGTTCTGCGTCGCAACGATCGTATAAACGCCAGGCTTGATGAAGCCCTTCGTTGCGTACTTTGTGCCCGGGCCTGTTCGGATATAAAGGTCCTTGATCGTTACTTTGACCTTGAACGTGCCTGTAGTTGCTGCGGATCCGGATGCACCGGGAAGTCCATTATCTGCGATGCCCAAAGTCCTGAGGATCCCACGCGCATACGCATATCCGAACGCTCGCTGCTCTTCTGCAGTATCTGCAATCTGGACATCTGTTGCATTATCAACAAAGACTCCCTCGCAGATGACTGCCGGCGCTTCTGTCAGCCGGATCATGCCATAATAGTCTGTTCCGTCTGTATCTCTGCGTGTTTTCAGTCCTCGCGAGTTCTGCCCGATTTTCTTGACCTCTGCTTCGATGTTCTGCGCCAAGGTTTTTCCTATGCCGCCGCTGGCTGTATGATAGACCTCAAATCCATCTCCGCCCCCGGCGTTGTTATGGATTGACACTACAACGTCAGCGCCCCAGCTATTCGCTTCGCGCGCCATGCTGTTGATCGATGTATCTGTGCTATTGCTCGTCCTCGACATCTTCGTGATCACGCCGTTCGCATTCAGATAGTCACGGCAGGCTAATGCCATGACCAGATTCACATCGCGCTCAACGATATATTTGACTGCGCCCGGATCGCTTCCGCCGTGGCCTGCATCTATGTATACTCTTGCCATGTTATGCCTCCCTTCCTGAGACGACAATGTTCTCCCATTTCTTATACGCATCTACATACATCTCGTCTTTATCACCGTTATATGTGCATTCGTAATACATGCCATCTGATACGGTTGTGCTCAGAAGAGCTTTGTTATTCTGCAAAGTCTTGCAACTCCAGACAATGAAAATATCTTCTTCCGTGACCGGATCCCTTTTGTCAGTTTTATCTATATGTTTGTTCGTGTAGTCCTTTACGAACTTTATACACAGCTTTTCAAATTCCTTGCTTCCCATGTTACACCTCCTCTACACAAATCGCTGTAATACCATATGCCTTCGCTGCATCGTGTTCAAGCCTGCATCCTCTTGCATCGCGCCAACCTTTAGCAAAATATGCGATGTCTGCATCCGAAAGCAGTTCAAGCGATTTTCCTAAAAACCACAGAGGTTTTGCGCCTGCCGGTGCACCTTGAAAAAATGAATCAATTACCTCCACAGGCTCCCCAAGACACCTTTGCGCACTATCAATCGCCTGTTCTCTTTCACGAAGTATTTCCTCATCGCTTTTGCTCTTCATGGGCTGTGATATAAAAAGTTTTTTCATTATTTCTCCTCCACTTCTGGCAGCCCTGCCACCGATGTTAAAATAGAGAGCAAACCCGCCATCACTGTCGCGGATCCCACCATGACCCAATTCGTTTCCGTAATCATTGTGGATGCTCCAATCGCCGCAATAGCCGTCTGCGCCATCGTCTTGATTGCTCGCACTCCTGCTGCCTTCCACCACTTTTTGTTTCTCAGTGTTTTCATTTAATCACCCTGTCCTTTCGTGTATATTCGTAGTAGACCTCGTCGCCGTTTCCCGGTAATATCACCGTCCCGGCTTTGAATATCTTTCCTGCGACTTCAACATCTTTGTGCAGCTGTACTACATTATTTATGCTGTCGATTTTGATTGTCGCACTGCCGTCATCGTTTACGTATATTGTATAGCTGACCGGTTCGGCCGACCTCGGTGTCGTCATAAATAAATACGCCGCCGCAGCTATTACTAGAGCCGCAACGACGCATATCGAAACTATTAACTTCTTCATATTCTACCCCTGAGTGATTCCATGAGCTCGTTATACTGGTCTTCTGTGATTTTTCCGGCTGCAAAGAACACGTCAATGCGTTCTTCTAACCCTTCGATTTTACCTAATTCGATCAGTCTCTTTAACATTCTGTACAGCATGTTTTTCTCCTTTCTACTCGGTCAATCCGAGTTCAAGCATAATGATTCTTTCTTCGTGTTCTACCAACATCGACAGTGTGTCTTCCTCCACCGACGGTTCCTCCTGCTGCGGTTTTGGCTTCGTCAGTGGATCATAGACATATGATCCGTCTATGTATTTATAGTCCGTGATGTCGCCGTCCGGTAGCACTTCGACGATCGGCATGCCCGGCGCCGCGTATGTTTCGTATGTAGCAGACAGTATTCTGCCGTCCGCATCTAAATTTAATGCATACAATAACTTTTTCGTTTTCATTGATTTACACCTCTTTCCATACTCCAACAGCTCTGTAATATGCGTTTTTAGTATAATTCTCTCCGGTTTTTTCACATCGCACCGCTGTGGTCGTTGTCGTTCGCTTTGTATTTGCGCCTGTGTCCCCTTCTATCAGCGTGTTGCCTGATACTATATTTCGCCCGCCTGACATTACGAAATTGAAATCCGTGTTCGCGAATGCAGTCGGAAACGTTACCACTGCTGTTGTTACCCCGGATGTCGCAGGGAATGCCACCACGCCCCATTGCTCAATTTTCCCTGAAGCCCATTTCGTGTAGCCCTCTCGCCCATTCGCTGTTATCGCTTGTTCTACAATATGCTCATCTGACATCGTCAGCAGATTTTGCAGCGCCTTGTTATATTCGTCCTGATTGCTGTTACTTGCCATTCTGCACACCTCCCTTTACAAGAAGCTTGCGGAATAGGCTAGCTAGTTTGCCCCCCCGAAGATTTTATTCCATAGATCTCCTGTGGAATCAGCATGTTTTGAGAACCGTCCGTTGAGTATGACGCGCTATTTGTGAGACGCAACCACGCTTTTTCAAATGTGACTTTAGTAGTTGTTGCTCTGAAGTGCCTAGTCCACAAGTAAAGTCCTTCCGTTTGCGTACCTGTATCGTGTGTAAAATCACGAAGCACCCCGTTTGTGTTCATCGGCACGTCAACCGTTATCAAATCCCCTGAAGTATACGCAGTTATGCGGCACCAGTCATACCCCGTGCCATCTATATCTATGCTTTGCGCACTGAACAAACTAGTTGGACTAGCATTTTCCCAGAGCAACACACGCTCGTCTTTCTTTTGCAACATTTTCAAGATCGCCTGCAAGGCTTTGTCTATTATGCTAGTTGCCATAACAAACACCTCCTTGCAAAACGCCTACAAAGCGTTTCAAGACGCTGAAGATACGTCTTAAGCCGTACCCCCCCCAGAAAGTTTTATTCGGTAAACAAGGTACGGTATGCAATCTCCTGTTGCCGATGCCGGATAAACTGCATCAAAGTTTATACCGTCCTCATAGACCCTAAAATATCTTCTTGAACCGCCCGCATTTACATAAATTCCACCTAATCCAACTTTTGTAACAATCAGCGGCACAAGTCTTGTGTTAGAACTTGTATCAGTAACTCCTATCACCGCAACGAGGTCGCAATCCGACAAATCCATCGGCAATTTTTGATTCGGAAACGAGCTTGACACGCTCGGATTCTCGTACGCTTTCACTAACACTGCTTTGCTGTTTGTCATCTTGATCAGATTCTGTATGCTGCTGTCTATGTCATTTATTCCTGCCATGTTTTCCTCCTTCCTCACTCGATCGGATACCCCGCAGCTGCGAACATCTGCTTTGTCTCTGCAGATATCGCAACGCCTAAATTTTCTCTTGCTGCAGCCGCTGTAGTAGCCCCGGTACCGCCGTGCTCAATGTCCTGTATTTTGTCTTCTTCCGCCTCCATACGACTTTTTAGGTTTGTTATGTCTTCGAGGGCTCCATCTATCTTTTCTCCTTCGGCATAAATGCCGTAAATTTCTTCCCATACGCCTTCACATACCGGTGTAGTATATTGAATCGTACTGTCCGAGAGAGTTACTTTCGAACGCATCCACAGGTATTTGTTATTTCCCAACGTTGGCGGGCTTTCCGACCACGAACCACCATCAAGAACGGTTTTGCTAGAGGAAAGATAATATTCCCATGAAAAAGCAGTGATACTCACACCCTTAACGTTTCCAATAAATCGTTTTGCCATTTTTTATTCCTCCGGTTCTATATAGTAAAGGTTCCCTGTTGCATCATCATACTCAAATGTGCCGACCTTTCCCTCTGGACCTTGCGGACCTACAGGCCCTTGGATACCTTGAACGCCTTGCTCGCCCTGCGGTCCAGTAGCTCCCGTGTCACCTTTTTCTCCTGGGACACCTTGCTCGCCCTGAACGCCTTGGTTTCCTTGTTCCCCTTGCGGACCTCTTTCACCCTGTTTACCCTGATCACCTTTTTCTCCTTTGAGTGACGCAAGCCATGCTTCCTCGTCTCCTACAAAGCCATTTCTGACAGCGACTTCATAAGCAGACGCTCCATTGATTCCAGGCGGACCTTGTTTTCCTTGGTTTCCTTGCAACTGCTCAATTGCCTTAACAAGCTCAGGAATAGATGCGTTATAGTCTTTTCGATTTAGTTTCATACGCTCGCCTCCTATTCCTCGTAAAACAAGAAGCCTGTGTCAGGTTCGTAAATCATTTTCAATGAATCTACGTCATGACCTGAAACATACAAGTTGCTTTCACGGTCAACGATAAGCGTGTAAGTCTCAATCTCATTATTTATGCGATTCTTCGAGTAGTTGCCCATCGTGTATAGCTTTACAACTTCCTGCACGCCGAAGCTTTCATTCAACAGGTCGTTCTTGATGATGAACTGCAGTCTCTTGTATTTTTTGAATTTCTTCTTGATATAAAAATCTTGCGGCAGATCTACGTTTGCCGCCGCAACCGCTCCGATATATACCGGCTTATTTTCATCAGCCCTTATATATACCTCCGCTGAAGTGTTTGAGATGTTCCTGTCCGCAGACTGGATAGTGACTAAACAACCCTTCTTCTGCATATTTTTGAAATAGTGCGTTGCGCCGTCATTATCCAGAATGGTTGTCCAATGCGATTCGATCGGCATGCCGTCGTCATTGAAAGCTTCACTGCCATATTCCGCAGCGGACTTGAATTTGCATATTTTCCCGTCTGCCGTTCCGAACCACAGTTCCTTGTTATGCACGCAAAATGATGTGGCCGGCACGTTTTCCCAGTAATAACACTCATACTGCATATTAGAACGCTCTGTCGCCCACGAATTTTTTTGCGTGCCATCCATAATGTAGCAATGGTCATTTACGCACAGAATATAAAAGCGATTCCAAACTATCGATACCGACTTTTCAAGATTTTCTTCCTGAAGCAGCTTCTTGTTGATGAAATAGCTTCTATTCATAACGGTCGCTGTTGCAAAATAATTCCCACTTTCGCTGGACATAACTGCTGATATTCCATATAGCCCGTCTTCTGACAGAAATATCTGCTCACCATTCAGTGAGTTAAACGACTTCTTCGAAACTGCACCCACGCCAGTTATCGACTGCCTTACCGCATACGTTGAGTTTTCATCGAACGTCAATGCGTACGCCAGAAAGATAGTACTGCTCGCAGGGTTTGATTCCTTCACTATGCCGAGATACTCCCCCAGATCTATAAGCCCCATTATGGAGGTGAAATCATCGCCCACAACGAAGTAACTCAAGTCAGGAAAATACGTTGCATCTTCAAACGCCGAATACCACACATACGACTTATATGTTCCTGATGCACCGCTCAAGAAAACTTTTCCGTTATAAACCGAAGCAACAGTGCAGCGTTTCAATTGTTCCGCTGCAGGACTCGTCCCTGTTGCCGTGTACTCTATCAGGACATTGTCTTCTCCTGCAACGACTGGCGGCTTTGCTGCCGAGAACGATACTTTACCGACAGTATAGTCGATCGTATATCCAGTTCCTTTTTCAAGAATTTCATAGTCGCCCGAGCTATTCTTTACTTTCACCGTTTCTGAGCCGCTTGCGATCGGAGCCGATGTATAGAAGTCTGTAGAGCTTTCGTCGCCAAGAAATGATTCTTTCCTCTTTCTCGTCAAAAGATTTACATTTTCATATACAGTTCCTCCGCCGGCTGGACTTCTACCGATAAGAGTCGTCGGCACATATGTTTGTACTTCCTTGAAGTAAAACTCCTTTTCCTCGTTTGACACTTTGACCGTATACTCTCGAAGAACACTATCAGCCAGAATGTAAAATGCACCTCCCGAAACAGCATTAAAAAAGACACCCACCACGTTTGAAGTATCACCGTCTAGTGTGATTAGCGGAATTTCATTACCTCCAAAAGCGTTGTACACGCCATTGCCTTTTGTGTATATCAAATGTGATTCGTCTGCATAATCAAACGACCACATATCTCTTATCTCTTTTTCCTGTGCCTGTGTTTTAGGACTATACTCGACCCTCCATCCGGTACGTTTATATGGCGTGCCTCCGTCATCCGGTATCATATTCAGGGCATCAGGGCTTCGCCTCTTGAACACTTGTGTCGGATCATTTGTGAAATCTACTCCTTTAAAATTCGTGTACACTGATGTGTATACCTTTTGTTCCGCAGGCGTTTGCAGTGCCATCTACATCCCTCCTGACAATATTCTTGCCCTAGGCTTCGCTGCGTTTGATTTTATTTCCTGCACGAGTTTGTCGTACTGATTATAATAATCTACAGCTTTCGTCTTTTCGTCTTCGAGCCATATGTAATAGCTTGCCAGAAGCGGTACAAGGTGATGCGCTTTCAGGGGCAACTCAAGCTCTGTATCATCCGAGGTCTCCACGGTAAAAGGCGTATGGGCTTTCTTGTAGAAAATCTTGAACCGTCCTTTTATACTTCCGTCGATTACGAGAATTTTATCGTTCTCAATTTCGAAATCGTTGAATCGCTTATATTCGCCATCGCCAACCATTACAGGTATGTCAGCAAACTCTAAGAATCTGCCTACATCATCAGCAGTAAGTTCGTCCATATCGTAATACAAAATTCCGTCTTCCGTACCGTCCTGCTCAATAATGTATGTGCCAACATTGGGAACTACTGTTAGATTTATCTCTGTTATTGCTCTGTTTATGCCATTAGGCACAACATCACCAAACTCGTCGAGTTCTTCATCTTCGGCAAAGCCTAAGTCGCGTATCTGTTCCTTTAATTCCCCATAGTTCATAAGTTGTACCTCATTTGAAAAAGGAGGGGAAAGTCCCCTCCCATCCTTATACTCTCGCTTCTACGACCGACAGGTCTACAGCTCCGCTTGCCTTTATAAGCATTTTACCCTTATTAGTTCCTGTCAGATACTTAAACCTTGCAGAATCTACGGTAAATACGCTCGTGCCAACCGGTACGGAAATCGTTTCCGGGTTCACAGCTGCATACCCATCTCCCGCCTGAATCACAATGCTCGTCGCAGTTTCCGCAGTCGCTATGAACATGGTATGCTCGTCCTTAAAATCGCACGGTACAACGAATATATCATTTGCAGCCGCTGTCACCGGTGTTATTTTCACCGGTGAATTAGGCTTTGCAGTTCTATTTACAGTTACAGTCTTATCTGCCATCTTCTATTCCTCCTTATTTCGCTTTCAGGGTAACGATTTCTTTCGGCCTTGTTACTTTGCCATCGTAAATAGCATAGCCCTTTACGGCATCTGCAAAGTAGCCTTCCGGTCTGTATGGCTCCATATGTACATGCGGATTTACAAAGGAAATCGCCCTGTTCGTTTTCACCTGAATGTAGTCATGCGTTCCGTCATTGTACACGTTGTTTGACTCTTTCAGGATCATCCCGCCATATTTTCCAACCCTACCGTTTTTCATCATCTCTGAGTTGTTGGTATCAAGATGTACGTATGCCTGCTTTACCATCATGATGAACCAAGGTGGAGCCGTAAGAGTTATTTCCGTATTTCTTGATACATTGTTTTTCAAAAGCGTTAAAAGCCCTTTATCCATGAAATCAAGAATGGTGTCCTTTGTAAGTGCTGACGAAGCCGTTTCAGCAACCTTTACATTCTTGTCTTTGGCGAAAGCTGCAATGAAGCCATCCATCTTTTCGGCTACAACATCTTTTGCTTCAGACATGTATGCTGACAAAATAGACCCTTTGCCTGCACTCTGTGCTTTGTCCAGATCACCGACTTTAAAGTTGAAATCCGCAACCTGATTGACCGGCATAGTCATTGAAATATCTTCCACATCTTCTGCTGTATCTAACGCATGAAGCTTACCGTCACTCCATGTACGAACCGTTGGCTTTCCGATACCAAGGATCTTGACCGAATCTCCCGGTTCTTTTGCAAGACCTTCATATTCGCTATTAGTGTTTTCCTTGAAGACGCACGCTAAATCGAGGTCTTCCTGGAACTGTGTTGCCCATACTATAGGCTTAAATTTCTGTGTGCCCATTTATTACTCCTTACTTCCATCTTGGCATCGAGTCCAAGATTTTCTTTGCATTAGCTCTTTGCTGCTCCTCTGTCATGGCATCTACTTCTGCTTCAGTAAAGAAATCCTTTTCAGGCGGCTGGTTATTCACCTTGCCTATGGGCTGCGGAGGCGTCGCTTTTGTAGCGATTTCCTCTCCCTTGATGGCAAAATACGCTTGTTTCACCGTAAGCCCCTTGCTTACATAATCAACAAACTCTTTGCCCAGGTCATTTACGTCTTTAATCGACGGATCGAGTTCCTGCAGCTCCTTAATGTTTTCGTTCACCTGCTTTTCTGCCGATAAGTCCGCTACCTGTTTTCTGAGACTTTCCATCTCGGAATTTCTTCTGGCAGCTTCCTGCTCGGCATTTATGCTAGCCATAACATCGTCAGCATCTACTCCCAAAGCTTCAGCGAGTGCGTCTACATCTGCGTTCTCGCTTCCTGCAATGTTTTTAAAAACACTGCGCTTGGCAGCTTCATTCGCCTCTTTTTCAGCCAATGCGCGTTGAGCTTCATCTCGCTCTCTTTCAGCTTCTTGTTTTGCTCTGCGCATTTCTGCAAAAGCGGCGTCTGCTTCTGTCTTTCCACCTTCCGTGGTCTCCTGCGATGTCTGCTCAGGTTCAGCGACTTCCTGATTTTCTGCGCTTTCAGTCGACGGTTCAGCGACTTCCGTCATTTCTACGCTTGTTTCAAATCCCATTTAGAATCTCCTTTCTATAAAAAAACAGGCTATATCGCCTGCTCTTTTGGCTTTATTTGTGATTGTTCTTCTTCGCCCAGCAACGAGTACGCTTTGCCATGCTCCCTGCAGCTTGGATTCATACAAGAGTAATATAAAATCGTTTCTTTACCTTGTGTTCTGACATGATCCAAGAACATCTCTCCATTGCAAGCACTACATCGCCTGTCCACTGTTACCATCTTGTGCCTCCCATGCTGCTGTGGCTTGCGCCATAGCATCTCCTTCGGTTTGCTTTAACATATTTCCTTCTAGTTCCATTTGACGTCTTTGCTCAGCTTTACGCTCATCTAATATCGCCTGCATTTTATTCTTCGGCACGATACCATGTTCTGGCGATGCCTCAATATATTCATCAAACTGGATATGCCCTTTTTCAAGAACATTATCAAGCCAGTTTTGCTCTGCCTCTTTCGTCCATGGATTGTCCTGTGACGTATCAACCCTTATATCCGGACGCATCTCATCGATCTCTTTCTTGGTTATTTTTTCAAGAACCTTGTGCTTTTCGCCCGTCTTTTCATCGATCCTCTCCACAAGCACATCAAGTCCGTTAGGGTTGTATACAGCCCATATCTCTATCCACAACCTTGCCATATCCTCGACAAACGTTTTCATCTTGGCAACCTGTTCATTCAAAGGCAGTGCAGCCTGATCTCTTATGGCAATGATCGCCGACGCGGCAACCCTGTTTGGATTTATATTACCCATCGCAGTTTCACCACTTCCTGATAACTCCTGAGATATGCTCAATAAATCGTCTGCATAATTCTTCGGGTCAGAATTACTTTGTGCCGGATTGAGATAGGCGATCGCCTGATTCACGCTCTGCACTCCTCCGGACTGCATTTCTATCGGAGCACCGACCTTTTCCAGATCTTCTGGGTTTGCTATAACTGTTCCGTCGTACGCTATCCTTGGATATGCGGTGAGTTTTATTATCATGCTTCGTCGGGCAAGCGTTTTATTTATTTCAAGCTGATTCGGTATGAGCTGTTCGACTTCTGATAGCCCTCTTGCCGAGTTAGGAAAATCCTCCCACGATATTTTCAATAAAGGATATAACGTCATACCTCTACCGTCTGAACCATCCGAATTTATCACTCTGATCGCTTTCTCAGGCTGAAATACTACCGTTTTTGTAGCTCTCGCAACATGAACTATCCCGTCTTTTTTCTCGAGGTGTATTATGCATGTCGCTTTTGATTCATCTGAAGTGCTGCTGTCTTCCACTTCATCACGATTCCCGACCATGTGCTCAGTTTCCCGATCCGGAACTATCTGATCGATTTCTTCTTTCGACAAACCATTTTCTTCCGCAATCGCTTTGATTTTTCCAACAGCCAAACGCTCCTGTATTATCACGTATGGCTGCAGCTGTATATTAGGCTGTGACTCATCTCCGTAAAAAACTGATGTGTTCGGCAATCTCTGCATGTCGCCGACATCGGCAGTCCCGAAATACTGTATCCCATCACCTGTAACAGCCGCTTCTTTCATTGTGGACCACAATTCAAGATCTTCATTAGCTCTTTCCCAGCATGCGGAAAACAGTGTATTGCATTTATCATAAAACTCTGCCAGTTCTTCCCTGCCCTCTGCATCCGAGTAGTTTGCCACCATGTTGTTCTGTGATACCGTCGATACCTTATGTTTAATTGTCGGCTTTATGAAATTTAAAAACGGCAGTTCTTCACTACCGCTTTCTATGCCGTCCCACTGTTTTCCCGAATAAAAGTTCCAATTTTTATTCGTTCTATCTATGAGCCGCTTCTTCTGAATGTAATCGAGACCTTTTTCGTATCTTTCCCAAAATTTATTACTCATTTATCTTCCTCTGACCGTTTGATGTTCCGTCATAAGTTGCTATATTCTGAAGTATCGTTAAATCGTTCCTCATTTCATCCGGCATCCTGGGTTTCTTTTTCCGCTTCGGAAGAGAAAAAACAGGCTCCTTGCTTACACTTTCCCCTTCACTTGCAAGTCTGTACCCGAGTTTTATGCCATACACAACGACGACGGGACTAAACACTGCATAAAGCCCCAATATTACAAAAATCACATCATATAACATTGATTTTTTCACCTCTTCCCGTTTTCCTGCGCTTCGGTAATGAAAAATATTTGTCTCCTCGCTTTGCCTTGCGCTCCATTTTTCGCACGGCACGACTAAAAGCAAGCCTCGACACTGCCTGTGTCATGCTATCAACCATATCGTCGTGCTTTCCGTTCGGAAACGATGCGCACTGGTCTACAAACTTAAATGTAAACCCTTTGTCTCGCGGCAAATATACATTGCCCGCTTCTATCACCGGCGCAACGGCATTTACCCTGGCCTCTTTTGATGCATCCGGCGTCACCGGTATGATTCCCATGACATCTTTCTTTAGCATCTGGATGATTCCTGTACCGTTTGCCTTATCTTCTATAAGCGTGATAAACATTTCCGGATATATTGCCTTGACTATGCGTATCTTTCGTATCGTGTCAGGAAAGTTCAAGTGTTCATTCACAAGGTCCACAAGATAAAGCCGCGGGCCCTTTTTCC
This sequence comes from Brotomerdimonas butyrica, assembly GCF_025567305.1. NCBI lineage: Bacteria > Bacillati > Bacillota > Clostridia > Eubacteriales > Brotomerdimonas > Brotomerdimonas butyrica. The sequence goes on along the minus strand of NZ_JAOQJP010000011.1, from coordinate 108,154 downwards.
CCCATACTTCCATAGCTACATAGTCATTCTTTTCTCCGTCCTTAAACGTTGCATCCACCGACAGCAACATATTGTCAAAAGTTAATTTTCCCTCGTCATAATCTGACCTGTTGTAATACTGCCACCACTCTCGTTTGAGCATATTGCCCTCACGAGCCGATGGATGTCCTTGATACAATGCGTTCCATGAGCGCATGCCTTCTTCAGTCATATGTGAAGCTTTAAAGTCCGCAAGCCACGCATCGCCTTTGCCGATTTCCGGACACAATGCCTCACCTATCTTGCGCCCTAAAGGATCATTTTCTTCCGCCTCGCACGGAAGGTTTATCACTGTCGTTCGATCCTCATAGTGTTCCATCAGCCTGCCCGCAAGGTCATCTTCATGCCAACGAGTCATTATCAAGATTATTTTTCCGCCTGCTGATATACGCGACTCAATCGAATCAATATAATCAGCCCACTTTTTATTTCTGTCAGTCTCCGAATCAGCTTCGGCTCTATTTTTTACAGGGTCGTCTATTATTATCAAATCGGCAGGGTTTCCAGTTAAGCCTGAGCCATATCCTGCAGATATCATGACTCCTGTATGCTTTGCTATACGAAACTCCGTTGCATTCGCTTTTTTCCTGTCGAGTGAGACCCCGAAGATCTTGCCATGTTCTTTCACCTTGTCAAGATTCTGCTTTCCAAATCTCTGCGCCAAACTATCACCGTATGATGTCACGATGACTTTGCTGTCTGGATTTTTCATCAGATACCATGCCGGAAATGTCGCTGTTATGGTTGTTGATTTACCGTGCTGGGGCGGCGTATTCAAAATCAGTATCTCATATGCCTTATCTGTCGGCTTTTCTACAAACTCCTGCGCTTTATCACACAAGAACCTGTGGAATCTGCTTGGCTGCCACAGCAAATCATCGTCGCTTCTCCCATTGTTGTGTGCGTGATAGCAGAAAAACCTGTAATTGGCTTGTACGTTCTGCAAATACGCCTCTTGTGCTGTTGCCATGACTTCACCTATATCCCTAAGCTATACTTTCACGTTCAAATTATTCGGCAGCGGGCGGACTCGAACCACCGACCATGAAGATCCCACATAGACCAGACCCTCCGCTCTCCCAACTGAGCTACACCGCCATATACTGCCTCGATTTCGAGGTAATTAAAAAGGAGCCTGTTTCAACTCCTTTTTTATATTCTAAAAAATTTTGGCAAGGTGTCTGGAAATTGGATGTTTTTTATTGGGGTGTGTATGCGAGATACTCCCCCACATCCAATACTCCACTGTATGCCCCGCCGCTCTGGGGCACCGCTTCACGCTTCGACCTGTACGGAAATAGGAAAGCGGATCAAAGCCACTCACACCCCACACCCTACGCCATCACTTCCCACCCGTAGCAGGTGCGGGCCGGTGTGTTATGCATTGGTTATGCAACAAGCATTGTATTTCTTCGGGAATAATTGCACCTTTTGCGTATGTATATACATCGTATTGTATATTATTCATGCGTGCAATGTATACCACGCAACCGCACATCCGCTTCAAAACAGCTTCAACCTCAGTGTTTTCAACGTATTCAGGCGTTTCGTTAACTATTCCGATAATTTGCATTAACGGAAATGTTTCTATTTCAACAGATCTATAGCCTTGCGCGCCTGTTCTTCTGTAGCAATTACAAGTGTTTGATTTACCGTCTGCGGCGCTTGGTCTTCCTGCCATCCGTGCAGTGCTTTCAAGCTGAAGATATCACCCACTCGACCCTTGGAATACAGCCGTTCTTCGGTCTGTTCCTCTACCGCTAGGACGGCTTTTTGCAGTGCCTCTGACCACGTAATAAGCGCTATTCTGTTACCTTCGCCATCAGTTACGACTGTAGTTGTTGTTCTATCTATGGTATTTATATCTATATCATGCATATCACAGTATTCATATAGTCTGTAATCATAGTCACCCCGAAGCATTTCATACCATGTTGCTTTGCTGATGCCCGCCGCCCGAATCATTCCCGATATTGTCAGCGGCTTTTCTGCATCGGTCTGTTCTATTATGTAGTCCTGAATCCGATCCATTGCCCCTGCCAGATCTTCCTGTTTATATTTCTTCGCCCTGCGTTGCTTCTCTGCTATCTCGTTATATTTTGCAATGCGCGCCGACTCCATGCGGCTGATCTCCGCCAGTCCTGCCCCGTTTCGCGGCTGCCCCGGTGTCCGGTTCCCTTTCTTGTGGGCGTTCGGCCCGTTGTTCTTGCTTCCTCTGTCATATTGATTTAATGCCATGCCCTCACCCCCTTTGTAAATGAAAGAAGACCGCCATCGCTGACAGTCTTCTTGATTCAAGAAAAGAAAAGAAATGATAATATGCCTTTTGACTTTTTCCACGATATAATTATATCATTTCTCCATAATAAATTGTTTATTTTTGTTGATATTCCAACGTTTGCAGACTTGTACGAAAATAAATACAAAACAAATCTGCAAAAAGTTCTTGACACTCAACAGTACACAGGTGTAAGATTAAGTCACAGCAAAGGAAAAAGCGAATACAGAGATCACCGGACGCGAGAAATTGGCATTAACTCCGGCGGGCAAGACCCGACAAAACGATGAATGAATAAGACAACAAAAGGCGTGAAGTTCGATGGTGGTTAACCACATCCGATATACCTGCAGTTACAGTGTAAAACCTGAATCGCATATACAGGAGGTGGTAACATTTCTACATATGAAGAATTAATGATTATCTTGACCTTTGGGTTAGTGATAGTTGGAATACTGAATATAAAGAAATAACCGCCCACACACTTCAAACCGGGCGGTTATTCTATAACCCTTGCGGTTAGCCATTTTCAACGGCTCGCCTTTTGTTATATAGATTATAACACACGCCGGGAGGTGATTCAATGGGAAAAAGAGAATACACCCCAGCAAGAGCCGAGGCAAACGCTAAATATGATGCAAAGACATACAAGAAAGTGAATATCGCTTTACGAATCAACGAAGATGCAGACATAATCAAAAGCTTAGAGGAAGCGAAGAAAAAAGGCATAAACAACCGCGAATGGCTCCGGGAGATTTTCGAGGGTAATTAAGCCCTCTTTTCTCTTTTGTACACTCAATAGTGTACAAAGAACAACGAAAGGAGAAAACACAATGAAAAAGAATAACATGACAGTTTATACGGTATATCTGGACGACGGCAGAGACTGCTACAAGATCACTGTTCCAGCTTTCACAAAAGCGGACGCGATCAAGTACGTTGAAGGAAACGGCGAAGTAATCGCTATCAAAGAAAGTGAACTGCAGGATATCAACCTCGACTACCTTGCAGACACGTTGGCAAATAACGCATGGGGGCAGATGGAGATTGACGTTATAACAAGAGTTCTCGAGCAAGTAGGATTGAGGAGATAGGAGGCACACCATGAAAGCACATAACATAACAATCGACATCAACACACTGACAACTGAACAGCTGGAACAGCTCAAAGCAATGACTTACTTCAATGGGCAGACAACCGAGACTAAAGAAATCAATGACAGGATCGCATTTATAGAAGGGCGCATAACTGAGAAACAGGAAGACGCATACATGAGTAAATGGTGCTAGCATCACAGAGAGCCGGAGCATAGCTCCCGGCGGTAAATAAGGAGGTACGAAATGAAATACAAAGGCTATTACATCGAAAAAGAATCTGCAAACGGTTTCCGCAGCAAAGAGGAAGTTGACCACTTCCTCAGGGAACAGGCCGTAAACGCATACATAACATCGGTGCAGATGTTCGCCAGCCATCCAACAATGGAATGCAGCATTTATTCGGCAGAAAAAGCCGACAGACTCGTCAAAGGCTTCGGGTTCACTTGGGAACAGGTCGAAGCCATCGAAATCGAAGCACTTGCATAAGAGAGGAGAAAAACCATGACATACGAAATTAGAGAAAACGCAAAATACAATTCACACGAAGTATACTTTGATGCAATCCCGCCGTTTGAAGTGCGGGATGCACTCAAGGGTTTAAATATGAGATGGAACGGCAAAAAGGCTTGCTGGTATGGATTTGCCAGCGAGTCCGAACTGATCGCAGCCATTCAGGGGCACGATGAAGCGACGGTTGTTACTGATGGGTACATGGGCGGCGGTGCCGTTTATGGCAGCAAGTCCAATAAATCACTGTATGGTGCGGACCTGTCGAAAGCGATCCGACAGGATATTAAAGCCGCTGGGATCAAGGGAGCAACGGTATCATGCAGGACCTACTCCGGCGGTCAGTCAATCCTAGTAAAGGTAAAGATCCACGATGAAGATATGACGGACCTTGCGGAGTTCGCAGAAAGTTACAAAGTAAAGGGCGCTTGGGTCTACGATGGAGCGAATACCATTGATGTTAGTAAATACTATGAGATGGACAGTGCACATCAGAAAACCGTCAGAGAAGCAGTTGCAAAGTACGAGTGGGAACGCTCGCGCAAAGGTATCCAGATAAATAACTACCACTGCAGCAACTACACTGTATACTCGCCGGAGTTTTTGACAAAGCTCGAAGCAATCAATGGCATCGTTGCAGCGTACAGATACGACGAAAGTAACAGCATGGTTGACTATTACAGCACAAACTTTTATTACACAATCGAAACAGTGGGGGCATAAAGCCCCCAGGAGGTACAAGCTATGAACACTTACAGAGTTGAGATTGAGGATGATAATTTTGAAATCATCTTAGCAAACAGCGATGACGAAGCACTGTCTGAAATGTGGAAATTAGAAGAATACGGTCACTCCGTTTTTAACCTATTTCGTTTGGATGATGATTACAACGAGATTGAGACAATATTTTAAACCTTAGTTTTAATTTATCACTTTCAGCCAATACAAATACATGTTATAGTAAAAATATATGGAGACAATAAAACAACGGAGGGAGGTTTTGTCATGGCAAATGTATTTGACACAGCAAAATATATTCTTGAGCAGTCAGGTCCCATGTCTACGATGAAGCTTCAAAAGCTTTGCTACTATGCCCAGGCATGGTCGCTTGTATGGGGTGAACAGCCTTTATTTAATGAAGATTTTCAAGCTTGGGCGAACGGACCCGTTTGCCCTGAATTATTTTTCAAGACTCAAGGGGAGTATTCCGTAAGTGCCAACGACGAGAGCGGAGGTGACGGGGATCTCTCTGATGACCAGAAAGACACAATCGACAAAATACTTGATTACTATGGCAAACATGATGCGCAATGGTTAAGCCAATTAACACACATGGAGGATCCTTGGATCAATGCAAGGAAAGGCGTACCGTTAGGTGCCGGATGTAGTAATGTAATAACAAAAGAAAGCATGGCGATGTATTATGGCGGGATCTAAAAGAGAAAAGAAGATCAGGCAAAAAGCAAACCCAAAAGGACAACATATTGCTCAGGGCGGTGACCCTGAGCAATATTATTCCCAGACACCGGCATGGACATTTTCAAACGCTGATACTGAGAAATGGGCGTTTTCACAAGATCATTTAGGCGACCTTATTTGGACTGAGATATTGCCGAAACTAAGGGGACTTGAAACACAAAAGTGGAGCGAAATACTTGTCGGAAGCAAGAAGCAAAATCACTCACTGGACCTGAAAGATTTAAACAAAGCAGCGCAAGACAGATTAGTTTCTAAGTACATAGAGGCCGAGTCGCTTATCTCCCTGAGTTTATCAGGCAAACAAAGGCTATATGGCTACATGACCGGCAGAGTCTTCAATATACTGTGGTATGATGAAGGGCACGGGGATAACGATACATGCGTTTGCAGATCACGTCTCAAACATACCTAAATTACAAAACGACAGCAACCGCCTTGGTTACTGTCGTTTTGTACTATAAAAATCTCCTTGTTATGATTCTGGATAGGTGGTCAATAGCCTGCCTCCTAAGGCTGTACACGTCAGAGCGGCATATCGCATGTTCAAAGCTAAATTTATCCACACGTGCAGATATATACCCTCTGCCGAAGAAAAACAGCTCTATCACTTCTTTTTCAGCCTCTGTGATGTATCGCATTGCGAAATCCAACGCATGTTCGTAATATTCTATGCGGTCAATATCATTCTGGATCCGTTCTCTTGCGGCCGCCACACTTGACACCGTATCATTGATGCGCCTTGATCGCACGGGTGAGTTATCCTTCCCCTGAATCTCCGTTATACTGTCAAGTTCTTCTTGCAGTTTTTTCTTTTCCTCTTCCCATCCTCTGGATTCCTTTAGAAATTTTATAACATCGAACCCTATGTATCTATTCATCGCTCCACCCTTTCAGTAATATCCCTGTCTTCTTCTGTATCGTCTCTCTGATATCTTCCATCTTGGCTATATGATTGCTTACATACGAAGCATATCTGTCAGTGCGTGACATTATATTGCACAGCTGATCGTCGTCAATACTCAGCTCATCAGCGACAGCCGCAAGCAGTATCAAGCAGGCTTTATCTGTCGCATTCTTGGTGACCTCGCGCTTTAGCTTGTTCAATTCCGACGCTGTTAGCTGTATCTTTTTCTTCTTGATCTTCGCCCTCTGCATATTGCCACCTCTCAGTCTGCGCTATATCCGGCGCATTCTTTCCCGCGTGCCGGATTGCATGATTCATTATGCGACGTACAAAAGCAATAATCATCATTGAAATAACAATCCGTTTCAACGCAGCGAATCGCCATTTCCGGCATCCCCTGCTTGTTCGTGATATGCTCATGCGTCCAGATCAGGCACATGATATTCCAAACGAACGCTCTATCATGTCGCTCATCGTCATCATCCCTCAGCCACTTGAGATAATGTCTGACTGCGCTGTCTATATAACTCGATTCAGGTATTCCTTTTTTCCAGTTATCTTCTCCGTATTTTTTTGCCCCTTCCTCGAAGTGTTTAGATACTTCGAGAATCACATCTACAGCGGTTGCATAATCAGTAGCACAGGCAAACAGGTCAAGTGCTTTGTACAGCAGATAAGTGTTTTCTCCGTTTCTGTACTGTTCAATACATGAAAGAATGTCCAGTTCGCGACTGTCTATCAATTCTGTATATTGCAACCAATTTATTACAACGTCCAAAGGCATCAGATCGCATCTACCTTTGCCTTCCTGAATGTCTCTGACTGCACCACTCTCGTATTCTCGTCTGTTTCCGCTATCTTGTATCATCATTCATCAATCTCCTCTTTTTCCGTTAAGTCTGTACACAATTGGCACACATCGTAAAAACTACCATTACAACTACCCTCGTAATTCAGAAAACAATCGTATTCAGTACATTCGTACTTTTTCGTACAAAATGTATTCCATACGCAATCATATGGGCAATCATCGTGTTTGCATATATCACATGGATGTTCCGTTCTCATTTTTTACCTCATTCATCAACTTCACTATCAAGCCACTCCTCTTTGCAGGGAAAACAATTTTTCCTGCTTATTTTCCCATCTGCGCTACAATGCCCTCTCTCGTCACCAGCGTAATAAGGGCAGTTTACGTTGTAATAGACCATAGCTTCATACGACGCTCCGCCATCATCCACAAAGCCTGAACTTGACAACAAGCCTATCATGTATTCTCTGTTCGTCATTCTATCACCCCGTCTTCTTTCTCAAACAGCTCGCACCGCCCGCAAGCCGTTCAAACGCTTCGTCAGGCGAAAGATAACACAAAATCGCTATGCACAATGCGCTCCAACCATCGTCCGTGATATCAGAATGGTATGTCATCGTCTAATGCTGCAAACCCGCTCGGCACACCGTCTTGTTGATGATCGTGCCCGCTATTCTGGGATTCCTTATTTCCCCATTCCAGAAATTCTACTCTGTTAGCCACTACATCCGTTGTATATACTGTAGCGCCGTCTTTATTGGTATAACTGCCTGTCTGTATTCTGCCCTGGATGCCGACAAGTCTACCTTTTGCCAGATATCTCTCGCAGTTTTCCGCCTGACGGCCAAGCACCGTAACTCTAGGAAAATCTGTTTTCTTTTCTTGCCCGGATCTTACCGGCCTGTCTACCGCCACCGAGAATGTTGCAATGGCCATTGGTTCCTGCCCTGTTGTATATCTAACCTCAGGATCCTTGGTCAATCTTCCAATCAGTACTACCGAGTTCATTATTTCTCCTCTCTGTCAATCTTTTCGATTGCTCGTCTTATTCTGTTTCTTTCTGTATTCGCTCCATCAATAAAACCTTTGCCGTACGAGAACGCATCCACCCCGTTCGTGAGCTTTCCAAGCTTGTTCAACCCAAACTCATCAAATACCAAAGCATTGAAGCCCGCTATCTTATACAATCGCGGCTCACCGTGTCTTTCAATAACTTCACCGATTTCAATTACAAATTTATCTCCCGTGTTGTGAACCATTATTCTACCTCCGTAAATTCTCCATCTTTCAACATATAGAACGTGTTTGCTTTGATTGTTTCTCCGTCCACTACAGCAGACTTTACATCTTTAATGTGCCACTCATAATTTCCATCCTTGCACCACTCGGCAAGAACAATAAAGCATCCTAACGCACCCTTTGCCTTTCCTTCAATTCCTGTAGCGATTGCAATTGATTCCTTACCCTCTACAATCGCGGCGCTTCTGTCGCCCGTATTTGTCGCGGCGCTTCCGTAACCCGTATTTGTCGCGGCGCTTCCGTCGCCCGTATTTGTCGCGGCGCTTCTGTCGCCCGTATTTGTCGCGGCGCTTCCGTAACCCGTATTTGTCGCGGCGCTTCCGTAACCCGTATTTGTCGCGGCGCTTCTGTCGCCCGTATTTGTCGCGGCGCTTCCGTAACCCGTATTTGATTCTTTCGCGCCGTTCCAGTCGACCTTGTCCATGATAAATTTCACGCCAGCTTCAACTATTCCCTTTATTCCAATTTCCGCTCCGATACTGATTTTTCTTGCACACCTTTTGCTATCGTCAGATGTTTTTTCACTCACATCCTCTAATTCAACCTCGCAGTATCTACTGTCCGCAGGCGGATAATAACCGAAAACATCTAGCGGCGCTTCGCATGCGTGGAATCCGCAGTTGCATAATTCCGCTTTTTCTTCCTCGTAGGTTTCCCCTACCTTGTACTGAAATTCTCTGCACTGTAGTTTGTTATTAAACCCTTTGTATGCTTTCATTTCCCTTCTCCTTGTATAACTTCATGAAATCTTCCAAACTTATTGTTACAAGCCATTTTTTACGGTTTTTTCGATGAAATACCGCCGGCATTTCATCATTTTTGCTATCACTGATCGCCTGTTCTATGGCATTGTCTATATTGAGCTTTTCTACTCGTTTGCATTCGATATGTACGCCCGGAAGCCCGACCACATCTGCGTCTCCGTTTGCTCCGCAATATTGCTGACCGCGCCTGGCATCGAATCCGTATTCTCGCAGCACTGCCGCTAGTTCGCGTTCGCCTGCCGCACCTTTATTTCTGCTATTCATACGTCCCCCTAGCGATTCGCCTTCCGTCTTCTTTCGTTGTATAAACTTATTGCGACATCGCTTGCGAGCTTATCACTCGCTTTCGCCTTCCGTATCCGCTCCGCCTTTTCGTTGCGCTGAGCTTTATCCTCTAGAAATCTTTTGCAACTATCCTGACATGCAGGATGTCTCTCTGCGCACTTTATGCACTCTATCATGTCCTCACTCCTGTTTTTCTGAGATATTTAACATCCTCAATTATCTCCCGCAGTTCTTTCAGCACAGTGCTCTTCGTGACCCCTCTGAACCCCTCTGCAATCTCCTCGGCCTCTTCTTCTGAAAACCGCCATACGAACCCTTTTGTGCAGATAGCATATTCACCATCGTTATAAAAATACACGATGCGCGGATCCTTGCTCTCGACTGCATATATCCCTAATGATTCCGCCTTCATGCCTAGAGCAACCAAGTTATTATTCATCGTCACTCTCCACCAGTCGCTGCACGCCCTCGATGTCCTTGCGTTTTCCCTCTTGAAGTCTGGCCAGATTTCGCTTCAGGCTTTCCGGAAGCGCGAGCATCTCTTTCGCCTTACTTTGCTCCTGCTCGTAGACCATTCGGAAATTCGCCCGATCTTGCATGATATTCTCACTCATGCACAGTTCTTTCCATCCCAGACGCTTCACCACTTTCCTTGTGATTTCGTCCATGCTTGCGAACGCTTCTCCTCGCCTGTAATATCCGAATCTGCCTACTGCTTTACGAAAGCTTTCCCAGCCATCCGACCAGTCACGAGGTTTGCTCGTTATCTCTGCGGCTCCGGATCGTATTTCCGCGACCGTCGGCGGAAACTTGTTTGTTGCCATGTGCTTTTGTATAGACACATTCGCTATCTCGTATGGCATGTCTTTCAAAAGCTCGTACCAGATTTTCACGCTGTTCGCATCCGGTAAGAAGCTTTGCGATGTGTAAACCGCCTTCATGCCTTTGACCAGTCTCTTAAATTCATCAAAGTTCATCGATCCAGTCCAGCCTCCCTTCTTGCTGTATTTTCTCTGCGGACTTGCTCGCTCTATTGCGTTCCCAGTTCCGTACTGCTGCCCGCCAATCTTTCATTTTGTTTTTTCCGACCATCCATCCGTTAGACTCATAAAAGTCTATAAACCTCTCTGGGTCGACATCGTTTTTACGCTCGATGCAGTAGGCTTTCACTTCCTGAAGCGTCGGCTTTGTAAATTTAGAAACACCGTCGCCGTGTGATACGCGCGTGCGCGCGCTATTATATATATTATTCTTATCTTTCTTGTCTTTCTTTTCTTTCTTTATACTGGTACTGTCAGTGGTCCTGTTAGTGGTCCTGTTAGTGGTCCTGTCACTGGTACTGTTAGTGGTCTCATAGGTGGCTTCACTGGTGGCTCGCCCCTCTTGGTATCTGCTGTAATTTTCAATGGTTACGATGGTACCGACACTGGCTCCGTAGGTGGCTCGGTCAAACGACGCCATCTGCATGCTTTCAAGCATGGTGCAAAAACGCTCTAGCTTTCCTCTGCTCCAGCCGAATGTCTCGGCAAGCTTCCTCAAACTCACGATCAGCTGACCCGTTTCCAACTTCACGACCTGTCCTTTTATCACCTCCGTTTTTTCGAACCTGCATGCTTTCAGCAGCAGCCATTCAAACGCATGCCAGCGGTCAAATGGCTTCTCGTTGAACAGATCATTTTCGGTAGCTTTCCGAAAAAGTTTTATATATGTATCCGCCATATTAATCACCGCCCCATGCCGCTTTAAGCCTCGAAAGCTCACTCGGAGTCATCGTCTCTATATCGAGCTCGTGACAGTCAGAAATTATCCCGTCTATCAGCCTTGACATATCAGCTGTGTTATAATTGCTGCTTCCCCAGAAGAACTTTATATTTACATATCCTTCCGTTTTTGAATCGCCGATGACAGTGTGCGAATTTCCAAGTCCTTGTTTATCCCACATCGCACACAAATCCTCAGCAACTTCTTTCTTCACCGGTCTGATATCACTGACTCCATAGCTCCTTATGCAGTGCTGATAGATCTCTGTATCTGTGCTCCTCAGGACATCCGCAATCTTCTTGCACAATACCCAGCAGTAGGCATTCGCATCAAGGCTTCGTTTTGCCCTTTTTCTTTTGATTTCAGCGACGTATTCCTTGCCCTCAACGTATTTATCCATCAAAGCTTTTACAGCGTTCATATCGTTCGTATGGAGTATTATTTCTGCACCCTCGCCCCAGCAGGGGCGGCTGTCTATCTTGTCGATTATCATAAATAATTCCTCCCGAATATTCGTATAAATTCGTCTCGGCTGTGTGTTTCCTCGAACTTCTTCTGCCCTAGCCTTTTTAGATACGCATCAACATCTTTATCATTGTGCGGTGTGCTGTGCATGCTGTTTTCGATATGCCTGTCCCATCGAAGCCACACCCACAAACCATACTTTTCCGAATTGTCACGGTTGTAGGCTCCGAAGATATGATGCTTATGCAATCCTTTTGTCGCACCTGTGATGAAGCATTCTTTCTTGTCCTGCATTATACTTTTCATGTTGGCATTCTTCCTTTCCTCAGGCACCTTGCCAGATATTTGAGCTCCGGCAGATATTCGTCTTTGATAAAATGCTTGTCATATTTTATCGGAGTGAATTTTATCCTCGACGGGTCCACCACTATCTCCTGCTCCGTGTAATACTCGTCTGGATAAAGCGGATATGATACTATGTACAGCTGCTTGAAATCATCGTAGCTTTCTTTGTATGCGTACATTTCCACCTGCGCCTGCCGCCAGTACTGCTTCGACACCTCAAATTCCTTTTCTGCCTTGTGAGTCTTTACCTCGTATATAGTGCCTCTGAGGTCTCCATCGTAATTTACACGGAGTTTAAGCTTGTCAATGACTATTTGCCTGTCAAGGTTCATTTCCTCGCTGACAGAGCTCAAAATCAAGTGCTCGTACTTGTTGCCTGCGTCGGTGTAGACGGAGCCTTTAAAATCAGGCTCCTGTTCTCCCATCTTCACCGCCCACCACTGTTTGAACGTCTTCGTGCTGCGATTTTTCGAAACGACCATCGAGGAATCGGAACCGCCGAACCAGCCGCTTCTATCAGTGTTCGTAATCATTTGACCGTGATCCTTATATACTCAGATTTTCTCGTTCTCTTGTTGTATGCCTGTTCTATCTCGTGGTATGAATCCGGATCTTCTGCTCTCCATTTCTTTGTATCAAGCGACACGCTTTCGGACTCCGGAATGTAATTGATCCTCACGATATCGTTGTCTATTGAAGCTATACCGTGCTTCTTCATGCCCTGCAGCAGCATTTCCTTTATTTCCTTTTCCTGCTGCTCCAAAGCCTTTCGCTGTCCCTGTATGAATGAAAGCGTTTCGAACGCCGCCATGTTCTTTCTTTCGAACTTCTCTATTGCTGTACTCATGATTTACTCCTATCTTTTCATTATCCATTCGATACACGCTTCAAGCCTTAACTCGTCCATTTCTGCAAGCTCGCTGACTTTCGCCATTTTACAAACGTCGCTGACTTTCATGCGCTTCGCATCACACAAGGCAACTACTTTGTCCATCAGCTCGTCTTTCGTCATTTTCGGTGCTGAGCGTTGCGGCTTTTCCTGACGTTCCCTGTACTCGTTCGTGTCAGCATCTTTCGTATCGTCGATACAGAACAGACCATTCAGAGCGTATTTTCTGGCATAACTGGATGCCGCTCCTGTAATCTGACTTCCATCCATCCCCTTCTTCGTCTCGTCTTCTCTGGCATATGCGCAGACAGATACGGTCTCCGTTCCGTTTGTAATAGTCGCGGTAGCTTTTATGTAATACCGTTCGCCGATGTTTTCCAACGTGTCTGACAGTGTCAGGATGCAGTTATTTTTATGGCAAAGCGGTTTCACCGCTTCCAGAATGTCCTCGGCACTGCGATAGTTGTATTTTCCGAAACTGTTGTACTGACCCTTAGGTGCTTTCAGCTCCGACTGTATATTTATCAGTTCTTTCATTTCTTCTCCTTACCAGCCAAAATTGTTGGATATGATATCCTCGAAATCTTCCTGTGTCGCTCCGAGTTTTTCTTTCAGTTCCGTGAGCGCCTGATTCACTGTGTCATAGCACTCTTGGCAGAAATCCTCGGAAGTATAGTTCGTATGACATATAGGGCACTCATGTGCTTCTGATATATCATCATCGCCGCAGTACGGGCACGTCCTTTCGTGATAGCCCGTATCTGCTTCGAAGCGTTCTACAGGACTTTCGAATATCTTTCTGCATCTGTTACACTCATTCATCAGCTTCGTCCTCACCTTCGTAAGATACCTCGAATGCTTTATGGAATTTTATGAGTAACTTCGCAGTTTCTTCAAACTCTTCTGCGGTCGCGCAGTTAAATTCTGTTTCGCTGTATCCGACCTTGAGCCTTACGATTATCATTGTTTTTCTATCCTTTCTGTGATATCCTTTAGTTGGTTTATTTTGTGTGTTCCGCCAGAATTACGATTCTGAATGCGGAACATCTTTTTTTATTTGCTCGATAATCACTAAAACTAAATCGTCAACAGCGTCGTCTATTACATCTTCCATAGTCTTAGTTTTGCTGTTCGCATCTTCTGAGTTGTCCTCGTCATTGTCCTCGATGCCATCGTCTGCACTATCTTCGACACTCTCTTTAGCGAGGCGGATTATCAGCTCCATAGTTTCGTTTTTTAGGTCCTTTTCCATTTCTTCCTCACTCATAAGGCCACGTTCAAAGTCCCGCCTTATTTTTTCTTCCGCATGTTCGCCGAACGCATCTTTATACACTTTCTCAAACAGCTCTTTTACCATGCTCGTAAACTCAGCTTCAATCAGCGGAAGTATACCTTTAAATTCAATTTTGTTCTTGTCAACTTTAATCATCTTTCTTTCCTTTCTGCAGCCTTCCAGACTGCAACTTTTCTTTTCGTCGTTTCGTCGTACGCCTTGCCGGTAACCTCTACCAGCCCGGCAGCTTTTAACTCTGTTAAGCGTGGCTTCACAGCATTCAGATCCGTGAATCCCATTCCGTACGCGATCTGTCTCGCCGTGTACTCCTTGTCGCTCATAAACTCCAAGATGTCCGCCGCCCTCGTAACAGGCCTTGATATGTATGACTCTCTCCTCGTCTGTTTAGTTATCTCCATGCCCGCCTCCTAGTACGGCATCCCGTCTCTCGCCCAGAGCGAGAAGATCATCAGCATCGGCAGTGCCATCAAAGCTCCGACTATAATTGTGTTAAATACCTTTTTCATTTTCTTCTCCTTGTCCATCACGCCCTTTACTGGACGGCCGCTTGTATATCATTCAAATTAGGAGGCAATTCAACTTAGAAAACACATCGATTGCGCAGCCGCCCGGTACAGGGCGTGATATTCAATTGTTATTTCTTAGATTCGTAAATCCGCTTTCGCTCTTTGGATTCTTCTATCGCCCAGCCTTCGACCGTGGACTTTAACAAATCAAGCGGGATCTTCCAATTCGTTCCCTCGCGGTATGCTTTGAGCTCACCGCTCTCCAACTTTTTATGTATGACGTTATTGTCAGTCTTTAAAAGCCTTGCCGCCTCTGCAGCTGATACAACTAATGCCGCTGTTTTCGCTTCTCCCATGTTTTCACCTCCTTAATCCTTACTTCTATTAATCAAGGTAGTGACCTTGATTCCTAATACATCTGCTCATCGTCCAAGAAATACTCGATCGTTACACCAAAGTAATCTGACAGGATTTTCAGCTTGTCTAACTTCGGCTTGCTCCTTCCTGTCTTCCAGTCGGAAAGGCAACTCTGCGGAATGCCGGTCTCTTTCGCAAGAGCCCACTGAGTCAAGCCTTTCTCTTGCATTAGCTTCTCTATTTTCTTGTACATTCTTCACCTCCTCGTCTTATCGTTTTTGTGGTATAATTTGTAGTGCCTAAACGGCAGAAATGAGGTCATTATGTTTCTCAAATATAAAGTTATGAAACAAATTAACAACGTTGGATTTCCTAACACAATAACTCTTGATGCCCTTATACGAGACCTTGATGCTGATAACGATAAAATGCTCATCGCCTTAGATATCCTCGGATGCAAAGGGTACGTTTACTGCGATGCCTCCCAATACCCCACAATGCTAATATCACTGCGAAATTTATCGTCGTTCGTCCGATACAAGCATGATATGAAGATATGCGCGCTCGAATGGATTATAAAAATCGGTTCATTCCTCGCCGTTATCGTCTCTCTGTTGTTTACTGAGGCATTGCAATCAGCATTATTAAAAGTGCCAAACCTGATATCACAAATGCTATCCCTGCTATAAGCTGCATCGTCTCCCGTCGTTCTTGCCTTTTCCGCAGTTCGGCGGCTTTTTCTTTCCCAAAGAGCAAATCTCTTTGCGCATCCCATTCTTCGTTGAACTCCTTTTTCACTTTCTCATCTCCTCTCTTTCATCTTCGCTTTATTTCAAACGCATTTGCGATTGACACCATATCGCATTTGTGATACTATGAGCTTGTTTAAAGAGTAAATTAAATACGACGCTACTGTTTTATCGCTTTCGCGTTTTTGTATCTTCATTATAAATCGCATTTGCGATAATGTCAATGATTTTTTATTGTGTTTGCGATTTTTTATGTGAGGGAACTATGAACGAGATATTGCAACGTATAGAAGCTTTGCGAAAAGCAAAAAAGAAAAATGTCACACAATTATGTAAGGAAGTTGGAATTGCACAAAGCACATATGCAACATGGTTAAGGGGCGACAGGATCCCACGATCTGATAAGATTCAGTTGTTTGCAAAATATTTTGGTGTCGATGCAAATTATATAATGACTGGAAAAAAAGACTGGCAGCCGAAGCTCACCAAGAAAGATGAAAGAGATATAAAGAATGCCATTGAGGCTATAAAGAATCAGCTATCAACCGGCACTGGACTCATGTACGACGGCGAGCCGCTAGACGAAGAATCGCAAGAAGCTATTCTCGCCGCTATAGAAGTGGCTGAAAGAACTGCCATTCTTGAAGCAAAGAAACGGTATACGCCCAAAAAGTATAGGGAGTAATCACACCAAGGAGCGTGCGAACAGATGGATATTAAATTACATATAAAGCGGCTGTTCAAACAGCACAAAACGCTCAATCCATATGAACTTGCCAATGCGCTCGGTATAATCGTTCACAGGATGGATTTAGGCAATACGCGAGGATTCTGTTATAACACGCGCCGTGTGAAACAGGTATTCCTGAGCGATAGTCTTTCGGACTGGACTGAAAAATTCGTGTTGGCGCACGAGATAGGGCATCTCATCATGCACCCTAAACACAATGCTCCATTCTTGCAATCGACTTTCTTTTCTATGGACAGATACGAAATAGAAGCGAATAAGTTTGCTGTGGAACTTATAATCACCGATGCAGATTTGCAAGAGCATTGGGAGTATACCATTGATGAATGGGCAATGTATTACGGATTGCCAAGAGAAATTATAGAGTTGAGATTTAGATAGGGAAAAATATGAATATGCGTACAAAGGAAAGGATTCTGCTTACGCTCTTTTTCTTGATAACACTGTCTTGGACGGTAATAATTGTAAGCAGAAGTGCATTTTACGGGCATTTACACATGAGTTTAGACAATGTAGTTTACGCAACATTTGTTCTGCTTTTACTAGACGGATTCGTTCTTTATTGTATTCTAGGGTTGATTGCAGCATTTTTCGCAATTGCTTGTCAGCCAAAAGGTCGGTCCAGAAAAGAAATGGCAACCTCTTGCGATTTTGATGACGTCACAGAAAAACTTCCATGGTTTGCATTTCCGATAAATATATTATTTGCCGCACTCCATATGTCCGGGATAGCTATGATAATGTCACCATTTATTCCGGATTGAAACGTATTATGGATTGTAGAGAGAAATTATCGAATTGAGATTTAGATAGGAGAAGAAGTTATGAAGAAGTACATTCCTTTGATTTTGTTCGTTCTATTCATTCCGACAGTTGCTTTTGCTCACAGTGGTGGAACCGATTCAAATGGTGGACATCACGACTATAATAACGTGAGCGGCCTAGGAAGCTATCATTATCATCATGGATACGGACCTCATTTACACGAGAATGGAATCTGTCCTTATGATGACAACTCAAGCTCAACGTCGGCGGTTTCTTACGCCTCAAACGATTCGTCAGGGGAAGTGTACACCATGACCGAAACCGAGCTCCATGACTATGTGGTTGACTGCGTTGACAGAGACCCAAGTGAGTATGGCATGGTCAGAGAATCGGAATATATAGAATTACAAAGAAAATATGACACCTTAGAAGAACACTCAGTCAATAAAGAAGAAAGCTCAGAAGATATGATGTACGGTATCGGCATAACCGCCGCAATAGGCGCCGGTTGCTGCTACGGCATGTATAGAAAATACAACAAATAACCTTGCGAGCATTACAGGAGTCGTGGTTGAGATCAAAAGAAAGGTATACAGAATAGAATAGCAAGGAACAGTACGGAATAGAAAAAAACTTAATAAATAATATTGATTTTTTGAAGTCCATCGCATATAATAATATCACAGATTAAGTTCTGTTCGCCGATCATTGCGGCAAGAATACAATGAATGTGTAAGCGGTTAGATTGTCCAATTAAAACAATCGTTTAAAAGCGGTTAGATTGTCCAATTAAAACAATCGTTTAAAAGTACAGGATGGATTCTTCCATCCTGTTTTATTTTTAGGAGAGATTTATGAATTGGTATGTAGTAGATAAAGATTATGTAAAGCATTTATCCGAAACAGATCCGAAAGTTGGTTATGTAGAATATGGAGATCGCTTAAAGCTCCACATAGGCATCCTTTTAGATATAAATGGAATAAACTATTATGTTCCTGTGTCATCACCCAAGGAAAAGCACAATAGAATGAATAATTCCATCGATTTTCACAAACTTGTAGATGCGCATACGGGACAATTGTATGCAGTGATCAACATAAACAATATGATTCCCGTTCCTGAGAAATATGCTGTGCAGTTAAAATACAATACGATCGACGATTTCAGACTTTTCGCCGATGCTACGGAACGAACTAATTACATATATTTGCTACAAAAAGAAAAAGCGCTCATAGATGCCGCAGAAAGGACGCTGAAAGAAAAAGCACGGAAATTATATGCAAAATGCACAAAAAACCCAGATTCTAAACTTGCTAAGCGCTGCTGTGACTTCATAGCACTCGAAAAAGCATGTAGAGAATATAAATAAAAAATGCGCCCTCGCCGCACAGCAGCAGAGGACGACTTTGCCATACAGTGCCTAGGACACGATATAGCTTACCACCAATTTGATTATATCATAAGTCCTTCGCACCTGTACAGGTGTATTTTTTATACCCAAAATCAAAGGAGGAGCATATGGCAACCAAAAAGAACATTGCAATCAAAAGTGGCGACAAAGAATACGGATATTTTAAAATAACTCGAACCATCGGACATGAATTTAAGGATGGGAAAAAAATCGCCATAAAGAAACAGTTTTATGGTACTAGCAAGGGAGATGCTGAGAAGCAGTTCCGAGCATACCAGGATGAACAGTTACGAAAAAAGTATGAAAAGGAGCGCGCCGCAACCGAAGCGCAGCTTAAAACCTTTGGGGAATACGCGGAAGAATATACTTACGAAGTCTTCATGAACAGCACTTATGCAAAAGGAACAAAGCGCAGATACGAGCAAAGCTACCGGGTACACATAAAAGATTCATGGATCACTTCTATCCCAATCTGCGAAGTGGACGCAAAAACGATACAGGACTTCTATATGTGGCTTCCCGTATCAAAACAAAATTTAAAATCGATAAATAAATGGATGTCGGCATTTTATAAATGGCTCACACTGAATAAAGTGTCCGGAAACGTCCTCAGTGCGGTAACCATGCCGGAGAAGTACGACAACAGGAAAAAAGATGAGATAATAGTATGGGAGCCAAGCGAAATCCATACCATTCTCACGAGCTCCGGCAGGCACAGACTGCGTTTTATGATGTTTCTGATGAATTACTGCGGTCTTCGTATATCAGAATGTCTGGGGCTAAAATACAGCGATATCAGGTCTGGTTTCGTGCATGTCGACCGGCAATATTATCAAGGTGATATCGTTCTGCCAAAACACGATTCCTACAGAAAAATTCCGATCCACCCGGAACTGGAAAAGGCACTGCTGGTCCATAAGGAGCGATTCGAGACTGAAGCCAGACGCAACAAATACAAAACGGAATTTGTGTTCACCAGCGACTCGGGAGAACTCTTGGAGTACGGCAACGTACGCAGATCACTGAACCGATATTACGATAGAATCGGCGTTCCAGAGAAAAGCCCCCACACCTACCGGGCAACATTCTGCACTGAGCTGTGCCGGGCAGGCGTGCCGCTTGAGGTGGCATCTAAACTCATGGGACACAAATCAATCGAAGTCACTGCCAAACATTACGCTCTTGTAAAACAGGATGTGCAAATCGAAGCTATAAATAAACTGCCTGGCATCCATCGCGAAACCAAAAATAAACTTACCGTCGTTAGACCAAAGAAAAAACCACAAAGGATCAAATGATGGCTCAAAAATTTAACTACTTTTTAACTACTTTTGCACAAGAAACACCCATAAAATCCAATAGAATCGCACACTTTCCCATAGAACAAACCGCATCAAAAAACCCTCTGAAACGTTGAAATTTCAAAGGGTTTTTCGTTCATACTGGTCGGGATGACAGGATTCGAACCTGCGGCCTTTGCGTCCCGAACGCAACGCTCTACCAAGCTGAGCCACATCCCGCTCTGTGCTAATATATATTATATTACTTTTATTTCAAAATGCCAGTATTTTTTATGTTTTTTCCAATGTTTTTTATGCTTAAAGTTCTGCCGGCTTTGTCGCCATCAAAAGCTTACAGCGAACCGTGTTCGCGATGGTATGCCTTCGCCATGATGCAGTCGTGCTCTATACGCTTGCTCAGTTCCTCGACACTTGCGAATTTTCTCTCCTCGCGCATGCGTTTTACAAACTCCACGCGGATCTGCTTTCCGTACAGTTCCTTGTCAAAATTGAATATATGCGTCTCGATGTTCTTGTTGTAAGTGCCGACAGTAGGCTTCACTCCTACATTCGTGATGCTGGGATACCTGATCCCGTTATAAGTGCAGAATGTCACGTACACTCCGTTAGGCGGAGCCGCCATAGTCTCGTCGAGCATTATGTTCGACGTCGGGAACCCGATGGTCCTTCCAAGCTTGTTGCCTACTACCACCTCTCCGCCGATCGAATACATCCTGCCCATGAACTTAGTGCACTCCTCCATCTTGCCATCGGCGATAAGCTGCCTTATATACGTGCTGCTCACAACCACCCCATCGATCATATACGGCTCCTGTACGTGGATGCCGAATCCGTGCTTCAGACCTTCATGCATCAGCACTTCCGGTGTTCCCATAGCCTTGTATCCAAAACTGTAATTGAAACCGCAGTAGGCCTCCCTTATCCTGAATCTGTCCACGAGGATATCCTTCACAAAAGCCTCAGGTGACATAGTCAGTATATCCTTGGTAAAAGGTATGTTGAACAGGTAATCTATGCCCATGCTCTCCATGATCTCAGCCTTTTCCTCAGGATATAAAATATTTTTCACCGCAGGAAGATTTTTCAGCAGAGTCCTCGTATGATTCGAAAACGTGAACACCGCGCTCTTCAGGCCTGCCGCCTCGGCGCTCTTGACCGTTCTCTCTATTATCTGCTGATGCCCTTTATGGACGCCGTCAAAATTTCCAAGTGCTATGACCGTAGGCTCTATGCCTTTGATCTCGTCAAGTGAATTAAAAATCTTCATATCTATCGCCTCTTAAATCATATATCCGCAAATATCTTGTCTGCCTTCATAGCATTTTCTTTCCGGCTGTAATAGCCGACTCCCAGAAAATTCCCCGTGCCTGACTCGTAGACACCGTAAAGCTCACTGTATTTCCTGCCTCTGCTGTTGTATTTCTCATGCTCGTACTCCGCAGGCTTTCTCAGCACTCTGACCTGCTTCCATCTTATACTGTTGCCGTTGCAGAAATACTTCGTCCTGTCGGGCGCCATCTCAGCCTTTCCCAGGTGAGAAAGCGGCAGATCGATGTCCAGCAGGCGTTCCTCTATATCTTCAGGCGTCATGTTCTTGAGCTCGTACGGTGTCACTGCATTCTCCAGTGTAAAGGCTCCGCTTTCCGTCCTGCTCAATGACTGCATGGCTCCGCCGCATCCGAGAGCATCTCCCAGATCGCTGCATATCGTCCTTATGTAAGTGCCCTTTGAGCACGTCACATCGAATGTCACCGTATGCTCATCCATGTCTATGTCTGTCACCGCCAGTTCTTTTATCTCTACATCTCGCGGTCTTATCTCCACTTCTTCACCGTCTCTCGCATATTCGTAAAGCCGCTTGCCGTTTATGCGTACAGCCGAATATTTCGGAGGCAGCTGAGTGATCCTGCCGCGGAAAGCCTGCAGCTTTTCCATTATCTCAGATTCTGTAACACCTGCAGGGCTTTTCTCTTCGAGCACCTCGCCCCAGACGTCCTGCGTGTCGGTCGTGATGCCGAGCTTTGCAGTGCATCTGTACGTCTTGTAGTCAAGATCCAGATATTCCATTATCTTCGTGGCTTTTCCTATAAAAACAGGCAGCAGCCCTTCTGCCATAGGATCAAGAGTTCCTCCGTGACCGACCTTTTTCACGCCCGTCACTCTGCGGCACACAGCGACACAGTCGTGAGAAGTCCAGTCCTGAGGCTTGTTCAAAATCAGTATGCCGTCTTTCATCAGGTTCTCCAATCAAATTAGTTATATATCATTCCAGTAATCTTCTAGCTCGCTTTTTATGAGTGCCAGCGCTTCGTCCATAGGCATATCGAGAGTGCAGCCTGCAGCCTTTACATGACCGCCCCCGCCGTATTTCACAGCGATGCTGTCGACACGTCCGTACGATTTCGCACGCATGCTGACCTTTACCGCACCGTTTTTCTCCTTGAGAAAGGCAGCGATCTCGACTCCCTTTATATCTCTGAGACGGTCGATCACAGCCTCGCAGTCCCCGAGCTCTGCACTTTCCGCCTCGAGCATCGCCGAGGTGACATATGAAACTGCCGCCTTTCCGTCTGCGATCAGCTCCATCTTCTCGAGTATCGCGCTTTCCATTCTCGTCTGCTTGTAGCTGACGCTGTTATAAAGGTTTATCACCAGCTTCTGATGATCGATGCCGCAGCCGAACAGCTGCGAAGCTATCATATGTGTCTCGGCAGTCGTATTGGAATGTCTGAAACTGCCGGTGTCTGTGCTTATTCCCACGTAAAGTGACTCTGCGATGGTCTTTTCTATCTCGATATCCATTTCACGCAGGAGTTTATATATTATCTGCGCAGTCGCGGCTTCACCGCCGTCGATATAGTAAAAATCACCGAAGCTGCCTGCCGTGACGTGATGGTCTATGCAGAGCTTTGTCTTTCCTTCTCTGAACTTTTCCGCACGGCCGCTGAAGCGATTTTCCTCACTGCAGTCGACACATATGCAGATATCCGGCATGCTCACGCAGTCTATGTCTGTCGTACAGTATTCCGTATCCATGAATTCGAGATAGCCTCTGATCTCCTCGTCAAGCAGCACCCATGCGTCCTTCCCCTCATTTCTAAGAGCGCGGCAAAGCGCCGCACACGAGCCCAGAGCGTCTCCGTCAGGGCTCTCGTGAGGGAAAATAACTATAGACTCTGCCGATCTCAGCAGATTTCCCATTTCGCGCAGTGAAGAATTGCTTATCATAGTGAATTTCCTTCGTCATCGCTGTGATCGATGTCCAGCTCATCGATGATCTTCGATATATGCCTGCCGTATTCCATCGACCTGTCGATCTTGAACACCAGATCAGGCACATGTCTGAGCTTTATCTGATGTCCGATCTCTCTGCGGATGAAGCCCTTGGCATTGTTGAGCGCATCAAGAGTATCCTGCTGCTGCTCCTTTGCAGTCTCGCTCGAAGGATCCTGCCCCAGGACGGAGAGATACACCGTAGCGTAGCTCCCGTCACTTGTGACCTCAACTGCCGTTATGCTTATCATCGCTGATAATCTGGGATCCTTGAGTTCTCTCAGGAGCATCGAGCTGATTATCTTCCTGATCTCTTCTCCAAGTCTGCCCTGTCTGTATCCTTTGCCCATACCGGCCTCCTATTTTCTATCTATTTCTTCCATAGTGAAGCACTCTATGACATCGCCTTCCTTGATATCATTGTAGTTTTCTATGCCGATACCGCATTCGTAGCCCTGAGTGACTTCTCTTGCGTCGTCCTTGAATCTCTTGAGTGACGATATCTTTCCTTCGTGGATCACTATGCCGTCTCTTACAAGACGTATCTGTTCGTTGCGGACTACCTTGCCGTCAGTTACATAAGCTCCGCCTACGATGCCGACTCCAGGTACCTTGAACGTATCTCTTATCTCTACTGTTCCCAGGATGACTTCCTTGAATTCAGGATCGAGCATACCCTTCATAGCATTCTCTACATCATCGATGATGTCGTAGATTACTCTGTATGTTCTGATCTGTACGCCTTCACGCTCTGCGATAGCGCTCACTGCCGCACTCGGTCTTACATTGAATCCGATTATTATCGAATCCGACGTGCCTGCCAGCATTATATCCGATTCATTGACCGTACCTACACCTGTGTGTACGATCTTTACTCTCACCTTGTCGTTCGAAAGCTTTTCAAGCGATGATACGATGGCTCCTACAGAACCCTGAACGTCTCCCTTGATGATAAGGTTGAGCTCCTTTACTTCGCCTTCCTGTATCTGACTGAAGAGTTCCTCCAGTGTAGTGCTTGAATTTCTCGCGAGCACTTCTTCTCTCAGCTTGAGCTGTCTGTTCTCTGCGATCTCTCTCGCAAGCCTGTCGTCCTTTACAGCATTGAACACGTCACCTGCATGCGGCACTTCTGTGAGACCCAGGATCTCTACTGCTGTAGCCGGTCCTGCTACTCTGAGCTTTTCACCCTTGTGGTTCGTCATCAGCCTGATCTTTCCTGAGCATGTTCCTGCGACAATACTCATACCCGTCTTAAGCGTGCCGTTGAGTACCAGCAGACTTGCCACAGGACCCTTTGCCTTGTCAAGGCGAGCTTCGAGTACTGTACCGAGAGCCAGTCTGTCAGGGTTTGCCTTGAGCTCGAGCACTTCTGCCTGAAGAAGTATCATCTCGAGCAGATTCACGATACCCTCACCTGTCTTTGCAGATACAGGCACGCTGATAACGTCTCCGCCCCAGTCTTCTACCAGTACACCGTTGTTTGCCAGGTCTGACTTTACGAGATCAGGATTTGCTCCCGGCTTGTCGATCTTGTTGATGGCAACGATCATAGGAACACCTGCAGCCTTTGCATGGCTGATGGATTCGAGCGTCTGCGGCTTTACACTGTCATCTGCGGCAACTACGAGCACCGCGATATCAGTAGCGTGCGCTCCTCTTGCTCTCATCGCTGTGAAAGCCTCATGTCCCGGCGTATCCAGGAACACGATCTTCTGTCCGTTTATTTCTACTTCCGACGCACCAATGTGCTGTGTGATACCGCCTGACTCCTGCGCCGTAACGTTTGTCTTTCTTATAGCATCCAGGAGTGACGTCTTACCGTGGTCTACGTGACCCATAACGGTGATGATCGGTGCTCTAGGCTTGAGATCTTCTTCCTTGTCCTCAAAATCTTCGATTCCCTCTTCCTGAGCTTCCTCCTGCACTCTGCCTACCGCGATCTGTATACCCATTTCCTCCGCGAGGAGAACTACTGTGTCTTCGTCGAGATTCTGGTTGATGTTCGCCATAACGCCCATCTTCATCAGAGTCATGATTATCTGTGAAACCGTCGTCTTAGTCTGTTCTGCAAAACCTGCAACTGTGATCGGCACGTTTATCATGACTGTGCCTACCGGAAGTTCAACTTCCTCAATCTCCGGCTCCGGTGCAGTCTTCGGCTTGTTGTGCTTCTTGTTCCTTACCTGCTTTTCAAGGGATCTCGGCTGAGATTTCATAGACTTCTTGCCGTTGCCTCCGCGTTCGAGCTTTGAGAACTTGTCGTGCTCCTTGTCCTTGTCCTTGTTCTTCTTCTTTGTACTCTGAGAACCCGGTTTTGTTGCCATTACATCGACGCCTTCGTCTTTTCTAGGCGCAGTGCGCTGAGGTCTTTCCTGGCGCTCGCCTCGATCGTTCTTCCTGTCCTGAGGCTTGCCGCCTTGTCTCCTGTCGTTCGATCTTCTGTCGCCCTGCTTCCTGTCGCCTCTTTCACTTCTGTCGTTTCTGTCGCCGCGGTCGCTCCTTCGCTTTCTGTCGTCAGCCTTCTGCGCTGTCTTTCGCTCCGCTTCACGCTTCTCCGCTTCTTTTCTTGCAGCTTCGCGCTTTGCAGCAGCTTCTTCTTCCTCGCGCTTTACGTCCTCTGCTCTCTTGATGACCTTGAGTCTGCTCTGTCTTCTCGGAGCTTCCGGCTTCTTAGGTTCAGGCTTTTCTGCCTTTGCTGCGTTCTCTGCAGGCTTCTGATGCTCTGCCGCCTTTACCTCCGGCTTCTTTTCTTCCTGAACAGGTTTCTCAGCCTGCTTTTTTTCTTCCTTTACGAGTCTTTCCTCTACCGCTGCCTTTGCTACCGGTTTCCCTTCAGGCGGCTTCATCCTGCCTTCTACCTCTTTGGAAACGATCGGCTTTCCTACCGGCGGTTTTGCAGCAACTGTCTTTGCGGAGGACTTTGCAGTGGTCTTTGCCGCTTTCTTGACTTCCGGAAGCTTGATCTTGGCGGCTTTTACAGTTACCTTGGGTTCACCATCCTTCTTCTCGCTGTCGGATTTTTTCGTTCTCACTCTTACCACCTTCGTCTCGGCGTGAGTCCCGCTTTTCATGATGGTGTTTCTTACTGCTGTCGTATCGATATCTGACAGCTCATCATTTATGCCTGACACTTCTATTCCCATAGTCTTTGCTTTTTCAAGCACTTCCTTGCCGGTCAGGCTGAGTTCTGATGCCAGCTCCTTTATTTTCATACGCACTTCCTCCTTTATTATAAATCCCTGTTTATCTCATTCAGAATAACTTTAGAAAAGTTATCATCACACACGGCGAACACGCTTCTTCCCGATGTTCCTACAGCATGGGAAAGCTCGTCGCTGCTGCCGTATCTGACATATGCGACACCGTGCTTTCTGATTTCTTTCATCATTTTCTTCTCGCTGTTTTCAGAGATGTCATCTGCCAGGATCACGAGCTTTACCTTGCCCTTTGCCATGCCGAAAATGCATGTATTGCTTCCTGACATAAGATTACCTGATTTCTTTGCAAACCCGAGATAGCTTTCGACCTTACTTCTCATAGTTCTCGAGCTCCCTGAATACAGCATCCATATCGTCGTCGGATATCTCCACTCCGAAGTTCCTCTGGAAAGCGCGCTTTTTCTTCGCCTTGGCCATGCACTCCATGTCCGGGCAGACGTAAACGCCTCTTCCCTTTGCCTTGCCTGCAGGATCTATGCTTACCTTTCCTTCATAGCAGGCTATCCTTATCAGGCTGCTCTTGGGCTTCGATTCCATACATCCTACGCATCTTCGCATAGGCACCTTCTTAGTCTTCAATCTCATCGCCCCTGTCTTCAGCAGTTTCTGTGATCTCTCCGTCATCCCCGATATCCTCCATGTCTTCGATATCTTCAGGGATCTCCGTGATCTCTTCGTTCATATCCTGATCGTCCTCGTCATCGATATACTCTATCTCGTCTTCATCATCGTCGATATATTCGATGCCGTCCTCGTCGTCTACATACTCGATATCGTCTTCCATGTATTCATCCTCGAGCAGTTCCTCATCCTCCGGATCTCCGAAGTACTGACTATGGCTCTTGATGTCTATCTTCCAGCCGCAGAGCCTTGCCGCGAGTCTCACGTTCTGGCCTGACTTGCCGATAGCGAGAGAAAGCTGATAATCCGGAACTACTACAGTTGCAGTCTTTTCTTCTTCATCTATAATGACTTCCTCGACCTTTGCCGGACTGAGAACGTTCTTGATCAGGATCTTCGGATCCTCGTCCCATGTCGTGATGTCTATCTTCTCTCCGAAGAGCTCGTCAACGACGTTCTTTACTCTCGATCCGCCGGTTCCGACACATGCGCCTACAGGATCCACATTCTCATCCTCGGTGTATACCGCGATCTTGGTTCTCGATCCAGCTTCCCTGGCGATGCTCTTTATCTGTACTGTACCGTCCTCTATTTCAGGCACTTCCAGTTCGAACAGTCTCTCAACGAATCCCGGATGAGTCCTTGAAAGAAAGATCTGAGGTCCTTTCGTGCTCTTGCGCACATCCATGATGTATGCCTTTATCCTGTCGTTGACCTTGTATCTTTCACCTGAAGCTCGCTCTCCTGCGACCAGGATACCTTCGGTGTTTCCCATGTTCACGAATATCGTATCATTGCTTATCCTCTGCACTACACCTGTTATCAGGTCTCCCTGTCTGCTGATGTAGTTGTCGAAGATCATGCCTCTCTCGGCTTCTCTGATCCTCTGCACCACGACCTGCTTGGCTGTCTGCGCAGCTATACGGCCGAAGTCCTTAGGCGTCACCTGATATTCGACTACATCACCCGCCTGATATCTCGGATCGATCTCCAGCGCATCTTCGAGTGATATCTCTGTGAATTCGTCCTCGACTTCATCCACTACGTCTCTTCTCATCAGCACGTCTACATCTCCGGTCTCTCTGTCGATATTGACTCTGACGTTCTGTGATGTTCCGTAATTCTTTTTATATGCTGAAACAAGTGCTGATTCTATAGCCTCGATCAGAACATCCTTTGAAATGCCTCGTTCTTTTACCAGGTCATCTATAGCAGCTATAAACTCTTTATTCATTTTTCATACCCTCCTAATTAGAAAATAACAGCCAGGTTCGCCTTGGCTATCTCCGACAACTGAAGCTCCCACACCTTGCCGCTGTGATCTGTGACCGTTACTGAATCTCCGTCTATGCTGTCCAGCACGCCCTGTATGTTTTTCGTTCCGTCTTTTCCCTTGTAAAGCTTTATCTCGACTTCACTTCCTGTGTATCTTTCGTAATGCTCGCGCTTTATCAGCGGTCTGTCCATGCCGGGTGAGGAAACCTCGAGATAGTAGTTCTGTTCTATCAGATCCTCCTCATCCAGCTTTTCGCTCAGGAACCTGCTGACCTTTTCACAATCCTCCGTACCAACATATTCATCCGGAGCCGTCTTGTCGATATAAACGCGCAGGAACCAGTCTCTGCCTTCCTTTATATACTCGCAGTTGTAAAGCTCATAGTCTTCGTCTTTCAGAAATCCGGCAAGAAGTTCTTCTACTGTATCGGTTATTTTCTTTTTCGCCATAAAAATCTCTCTTTCGATTTTATAATACAACAGGTTTTCTCCTGTTTACAAAAGTAAAGAGTGGGCGTTTCACCCACTCTTACTAAGTTCATTAGTTATACCTTTATAAGGATAGCATATGGATATTGAAATTTCAAGGGATATTTGCAATTTCATTCAGAATTTAATTCAGCGAAACTGCTCTACCCGTCCGGACTTCCTGACAGATCACAGGATAACTTTACTTTTATTATTCCTGCTTTCTGCTCTTGGCTGTCGTTTTAAACAGTCCGACTATATCCTTTCCACCTAAAACAGCCATCATAAAAATCATGAGAGTTCCTACAACTATTGATACCCATGTCATTGCAATGCCTACATGCATATTCGCATAGGCAAATGACAGAATATAATGAGCTCCGAAAATAATAGTTAAACATACCCAGAAAGTTTTCCACCCACTTGTATCAGCACCCAGATATCCATAGAACCCTTTTCCGAAATTCCGCTCTGACTCCGGAAGATCCGTAGATGAATACATTTCTCTTCCAAGGCGTTTCCAACTGGTTATCTCCGCCCGATCATAATCCGGTTTAGTGCACAGACTTACAATGATCATCAATGGTATGGATGTTATAAAACCCACATGAACAGCATGAAATCCTCCAATCAATGCTCCAGGGCTTCCCTCACTTATCCATGCATACACGGCCCACAAAAATGCAGCTGCTGCTCCGCCAACAGTAGATGCCATTGCGCCCGCAGTTGTAGAACGTTTCCAGAACCAGGCGCTCATTGACGTAGCAAACAGTCCTGACAAAACAATTGCCTGTGCGAGTACCCACAGCGGAACAAGGATCGGCAGCCACAATGCACTGGCTATACCGATACCTACAACTATCAGTACGGATACCCTGCTGGCCCGGAGCACCTGTTTATCCGTGGCATTCTTATTTATAGCTTTGTTATAGATATCCCTCGTTATTATAGTTACTCCATTCATAGCAAATGAAGAGCCGCATGAAATTATAGTCATAAGCAGTCCTGCAAGAACCAAAACGCCTATAAATGTTCCCGAAAACTCAAGAGTGAACCATGTATACATACTGTCACCTGCAAGACCTTCAGGAACTGAAAATACACCCTTTAGTGCACCTGTGAGAATTGCCATTCCTCCCAGGAACGGCAGAACATTGTAATATGAACCGCCAAGAACTGCCAGCATGCCATTAGAGCTTACTTTTGGGGTTTTTCCTACATATGCCCACATGTACATCCATGGATCAGCAAGATAAAACAATCCGAGTGTCAGCAGATATGTGCTGAATACTGAGAATGGCAGATTGAAAAAATTTGTAAATCCTTCAGGCAGTACCGTATAAAAAGCTTTTGTTACCTCGGTAGGCTCTCCTATAGTTTTTATTGCTACCAGTGTGAACAGCAATATACCTATTGATTGTAAAATCGCCTGGAACCATTGAGTGACCAGTGCCGAATACTGACCTGCGGTTATCAGATACAGGAGTATTATCAGAGAAGAACTCAAAACCCCAAACCTTATGCTGGTTCCAAAAACAACAGTCATTGCTGTAGATATAGCTAAAAACTGCATGCCGGTCAGAATTGCCGGTCTCATCAGTGCTACTATACCTACAGGCAGACGCATTACCTCGCCATATCTTGCGCATATGAAATCCGAGATTGTAACGGCTTTGGTTGTTCGTCCAAAATAATTCAGTCTGCGAGCAAACAGTAATATAAACACAACACTGCCGGTTACTACAAACAGTGATGCCCACATCTGTGAAATACCATCCTGATAACCGTACCCTACATATCCGGAAACACTTGCGCCGCCTACATAACCACCAAGAAAAGCCGTTGCCATAAGCCAGAAAGGTGCACCTCTCCCGGCAAGCAGAAAATCATCTGCGGTAACTGCTACTTTTCTCAGATATGCCCCTGCAAGAATAAATGCAATTACCAGCACGACAATTACTATCAATGAGATGAAAACTGTAGTATGCATAAACTTACCTCCTCTCAACTTGATTAAAACAACCATCTGTAATGATTTAAGCAAAAACAAAATCACTTAATATCAAGCATCTCAGACATCTGCTTTATCTAGTTTAAGCAGAACGTCTGCTGTTATCTCTACTCCTTTAACAATATCTTCCCAGCGCGTATCTTCCTGCGGGCAATGACTCATACCTTTTATGCTTGGCACAAATAACATACCTGTCGGCATGACTTCGTTGATAAAAACAGCATCATGTCCGGCACCTGAGATAATTCTGATATAGTTCATGTTGTTTTCACGAGCCGCATCTTCGACACAGGATATTATCGATTCATTGAAAGATGCTGGATCTGCTCTCCAATACCGCGCAATGTCAACTGACACGATATATTTGCTGCATATCTCCATAATAATCTGTTTTGTCTGTTCTTCAAGTTCCGTCATCCCTTCATCAGTATGATATCTTAGATCCACACTGAAATACACTTCTCCCGGTACGATGTTTTTGCTGGCAGGCCTTGCATTTATAACTCCCACCGTCAGAACAGCAGGGTCTCCGAAATCAATACAGTTCTGCCTTATTGCAGATATTGCCTCTGCTGCTGCGGCGGCCGGATCTTTCCTGTGGCTCATAGGCGTTGTCCCTGCGTGATTTGCCTCACCCTTTATGGTAACATCAAGGCCTGTTATCCCTAACGCACCTGTTACAACACCAAAATTTTTTCCTTCGGCATCCAGTACCGGTCCCTGCTCGATATGCGGTTCAAAGTAAGCTTTTATGCCCTTTAGCCTGTTTTCTTTCTGCCCTTTATAACCTATACGTATCAGCTCATCTTCATACCTTATTCCATCAACGTCTTCTTTGTCATATACCCATTGAGAATCAAATTTGCCGGAAACCACTCCGCTTGCCAGCATAGGCGGAACGAATCTCGCACCCTCCTCGTTTGTCCAATCTACAAGTATAAGGCTGCTTTCAACTCTTTTGCCGCTCTCTTTTATTGAAATAATAGCTTCAAGCCCTGCCATTACGCCGAATAAGCCATCATATTTACCACCGTTAGGCTGTGTGTCAGCATGAGACCCAACACAAATCGGCTTTGCATCAGGATTGGTTCCTTTTAAAATCCCGTAAACAGATCCCATGTCATCAATCTTTACTTCCATTCCGGCTTCTTCAAGCCATGATACTATCAGATCCCGAGCTTCCTTATCAGCATCTGTCAAGGCAAGCCGCATCATACCGGATTCTGCTGTAACTGCAATACTGTTGATACGATTCATTCGTTCTTCAAGCCTTTTCTCGTTTATTTTCATATACCGTTTCACTCCTTTCTCTTATCCCACATGAAATAATAAATTGCGATTTCGAAATCCTTAAGGGTTTTAAAACAGCCGCAGTCAATATCAACAACTGCTACTCAAATAAAACGCAACTTTTATGCCAAAGAGCATAGAAGACAGTAATTCTTTGAATCATTGAAATTTAAGCACGGGCGCAGTTTATGTAAAAAATCAGTTTTTTCTGTCGAATCGTTCAAGTCGCTTTCTAACTCAAATCATTCATTTTGAGTCATTCATATATTTTCGTATTTTTCTGTATGCAGTTGACTGGCTTATACCCAGTTCTTCTGCAACCTTGTAACTGCTTCGGTGCTTTTCGTATAACGCAATAATTCGTTCTTTCTCGTCGGGAATCCTTTTAATAGAAAATTCATGATCGTTATTCAGAAGCATATCATCTTTACTCAGATTTATGCACAGGTTAATGTCATTGGTTATAACAAGACGCTCAATGTAATTTTCTAATTCCCTGACATTTCCCGGCCATTTGGTGTTTGTTATGAATTCCTTTATTTCTTCGGTCAAATTTATTTCTTTTCCATACTTGTTGCTGTAAAAATCCAGAAAATATTCCGCCATTTCCACAATGTCGTCTCTACGTTCTTCAAGAGATGGTATGTGTATAGGTATTACGTTTAATCTATAATAAAGATCCTGCCGGAAGGTTCCTTTTTTTACCTCTTTATCTAGTCGTTTGTTACTCGCAGCAATTACTCGAGTATCAACACTAAGCTCTGTTATTCCGCCCACTCTGGTGATTTTTTTTGTTTGCAGGAAATTCAGAAGCTTGACCTGAAGAAACAATGGCAATTCAGATATTTCATCCAAGAAGAGGGTCCCTCCTGCACTTGCTTCTACAAGACCTTTTTTACCTTTCCTGTCAGCTCCTGTAAATGCACCTTTCTCATACCCAAACAGTTCAGATTCAAGAAGCTTTTCAGGGATAGCTCCGCAATTTACACTTATCATCTTTTGAGCGCCCCTTATACTTGTTTCATGTATATAAGATGCAATTACATTTTTTCCTGTACCGGTTTCTCCAGTTATCAGAATATTTGAGTCAGTGTTTTTTACAATATCCGCCAGCTTTAGAATGCTTTGCATAGAGGCACTGCGGGCAATTATTTTTTTCTGTTTGACGTCTTCCGGTGTCTGAAGTTTTGTTATATATTCGTTTATTGCTTCCACCTCGTCCGCTTTTACGGCATTGGTAAACACTCTGAATAGATTTCCTTCCTTATCAAAAACAGGAACCCCTGTTACAACCATGTTTTTTATATCCTTGATTTCCTGCAGAACAGAAACCGGTGCTCTTGCCTTCAATGTCAGCCAGCATACCGATGGCCTGAATATTTCTTTTTCATGCATTTCCTCCATATTGGCTCCGACTATATCCTTTTGTGAAATTTTTACCATTTTTTCAAAAGCCTTATTCACTCTGATGCAGATGGCATTTTCATCACTTACAACGAAACTGTTGGGAGCTTCATCAAGAATATAATTCAATTCAATACTTGAGTTTATTATGACATCAAGTGCATCCAGCAGTTCTTTTTCATCTTCTGGCATTTTTATCCGCGACAACTCATATGCGGCAAAGCCTACATTCTTCAAAGCACTTTTATAGTCTTCCAGTTTGTTTATAAGCTCCCTGTAGAAATCGTCTTGCATATTCAATAATCCCTACCCCCTTCCTGAAAAACATGACAGCATTTACACTTCCGAACCTGATCATCATCATACACAAACCAGCATGTTGTCTTGTATTTACATTGTATACAGTTTATCTGTATTTGTACATCGTATCTTTGTTCAGGTTAACGGGCGGCTCCATATCATCAAAAAGCAGACTTTGATATTGTTTTCCTTCCATTCTTTCCATCCATTCCGCATGTGCTTTTGCCAGGATTTCCGGAGAGTACAAAAGATCTGCTGCAGTCATTGAAATAACCTTTGCGGCGCAGTCCATACTCTTCTGTCCCATGGTATCTCCTGCGCATCTTGTTACTCCCCAATGGTGCCATCCGCAGTCCTTCATCCCCATAGCTATCCAAGCCGTTGCATAAGGTGCATTCCAGCTGTATTCAGGTGTATCGCACAGAACCGTGTAGCCACCCTCAAACGGTTCTATCTCTGTTGGCATACCGGTTTCAGGCTGTCCCAGTTCACGTTGTATAGCTTTGGCTTTTTTGTGTTCTTCTGATGAAAAGTCAGGAGCGCCCACCTGCACCATATTGCTATACATGCACTCTGCCAACACTCTGTTGGGGATTTTATGATGTGTCGCTGTAACAAGTTCTCTCTCAACTTCTGTCTCCGTTGCCATTGCGGCTGCCTCCGCACACTTTGTTATTCTTTCGAGCGCTTTTTCCATGTCCTCTGTAGTAATAAACCTTCCTATATACCATGCAGTCGTATAATCCGGAACCACGCTTGGAAATTCAGGTCCTGTGGTGACAAATGTATAATTTATCGTGTTCGCTGCATCTGGTGGGCATCCCGGATACATGTGCTCTCTCATGATTTCCACTGCATGTCCCTGCAGCATAGCCGCATCCAGTGCACTTCTGCCATGCCATGGAGAATTGCCATGGCATGTTCTGCCTGTAAAATGATATTTTACACTCATGTATGCCTGACAACTATCATAATTTACCTTCGTATAATTCCAGGGGTGCCAGTCAAGAAATGCATCGTAACCTGACAGGTATCCGGCCTTGCCAAGAAAAGGCTTTCCCAGACACAACTCCTCTGCAGGAGCACCTATAACTTTCACAGTACCCGGCAGTTTGAATTTTTCTATGACCTCTTTAATTGCAGTTGCAGCTTTCACACCGGCAGTTCCAAGCAGGTTATGTCCACATCCCTGTCCGGGAGCGCCCTGTTTTACCGGTGCTTTTTCAAGCTTTTCTCTATCCTGAGAAAGTCCCGGAAGGGCATCATATTCGCAATTGATTCCTATAACAGGTTTTCCGCTGCCATAGCTGGCAATAAATGCCGTAGGCATGCCAGCAACAGCTTTTTCCACTTCAAAGCCTGCTTTTTCAAGCAGATTAATCAATGTTTGTGATGATTTATATTCCTGCATGGACAGTTCCGGGTTTTCCCATATTTGGTCTGAAGCTTCATAATAATCCGCTGTGTTAACTTCATTCCATTCAATAATAAACTCTTTTATCTCTTTTAAATCTGGCATTCTCTTCTCCTTTCCTCTGCTTTTAAAAGCTTAAGTCATGACCTCATCCTTTGCATTTATATAGAGCAAGCACTATGCCAGATTTCTGCAGTTTTCTATAAGAACTCACCAAAGCCACTGTTTTCAATGTTCTGAAAGTTTTTACCCGTTTGAGGAAAATAGCTTTTCAGGTCGTTCCATCCAAGTCACCTATATACAAAACGACTTATTTGAAGTCATTCCGATTCAAGATAAGTCGTTTAAGTCACTTTCTATTCTGTTTTTATAACATAAGGTAATGATGATCACTTTTTTAATTACAAATGCGATTTCATAGTTTTTTATTCTATGATTTCTATGATTGCATGTTCAACTTGATGCTCTTTTATTTTATCGATGATTATATGCATATTTTCTATTTCTAATTCTATTTTTGCAGCTCCATCCTTTGGTACCATACTGAATTTTTGAAATAGAAATCCGGTAAATGTGTCACAGTCTTCTGCTGCAAATGTAACACCTGTAGCGTCTTCAATATCACTTAATCGTATATTTCCTTTCACTTCCCATTTATTATCACTTATTCTTACAACAGTTTCTTCCGGTGATACCGGTCCGATATCATTTAAATCGCCAACTATTTCTTCTAATAAATCAATAAGTGTCACTATTCCGACCACTCCACCATATTCATCTAATACGATCGCCATAGATTGCTTCGACTGTTTCATATTTTTAAAAAGCACATCTGCTTTTGTAGTTTCCATAACAAAGTAAGGTGCAGAAATCGCAGAATCAATGACCGTATCCTTATTTTTTTCTTTTAATCTAAAATAGTCTTTTGCATTTAAAATACCAATAACACGATCTATCGAATCTCCACAAACGGGATAAAGTGTATGTCGTGTATTGTGGATCGTTTCATCCCACTCCTTCACATCATCAGACATCCATAATATTGTAACATCTGTTCGATGTGTAGCAATCGTACCAGCCATAACATCATTGAATTCAAAAACATTTTGAATAAATTCTTTTTCCTGATGATCTATTGTTCCTTTTTCACTTCCCGCATCAACAAGCATACGTATTTCTTCTTCACTTACCCGGTCTTCTGTTTCATTTGGATCGATGCCAAAAATCTTCAAGACAGCATTTGTTGAGATCGAGAGAAATGATACGATCGGCTTAAAGAATATAGAGATTCCCGTAACCAGTCCCGAAACCCCCATTGCCAGCTCATCAGATTTTTTCATTGCGATCCGCTTCGGAACTAATTCACCAAAGACCAACGTGAAATATGATAAAATCAATGTAATCAATATAACAGCTACAGTATCTAAAGTAGAACGTGGAATATCCACGCCCATTCCAGCAACCCAGTCAACTAAAGGTTCTGAGAAATTATCCGCTGCAAAAGCACTTCCCAAAAATCCTGACAATGTGATCGCCACCTGAATCGTCGCAAGAAATCGTGCCGGCTCTTGTGTTAATCGTACTAATCGCTTTGCCCGACTATCACCTTGTTCTGCCATTCGTTCTAACTTTGTTTCATTCATTGATAAAACAGCAATCTCTGCACTTGCAAAAATCGCATTCAATGCAATTAAAATAATCTGTACTAATAAAAGAATATAAATCGATGTACTCATAAATAAAACCTTTCTACAATAAAATCAACTAAATATCACACTTGCTTAAAAGCAACCAAAAACATGGCCTATATTCTGAATACATAGTCCATGCCTTGCGATATATGAATTAAAATCCTATTGAATCGGTTCGCTTCAGAATCACTATCGCTTTCATCCATGTTAAATTTCCCCTCCTCTCAAATGGTATTATTGCGAAGTATAACAAAAGGGCCTGACCTAGTCAATCCGAAAGCAGTAAAAGCTATGTTAAATTTATGTAAACAGGAGTTTAACACGCTCCAGCTGACAATATAGTATGATTGCGTTGCCATCTGCTTGTACTTTTGCATTCAAGGGACTATAATATCAGCAGAATATTTCAGAAAGAAGGCGATACTATGAACGAAATAATAAAATCAATAGAAACCAGACGCAGCGTCAGAAGCTACAAGCCTGACATGATACCACAGGAAATCATAGACAGGATATGCGAGGCAGGCACATACGCCGCTTCAGGAATGGGAAAGCAGTCGCCGCGAAAAAGCGACTATATCTATCATATATAACTGTGCTCGATCATTCGACGATCAGCGATACGATACAGAAAGTAAGACAAAAATATAGCCTTCTATGGTAAATCCACAAATACCATAAAAGGCTATTTTGATATTCGCGACACTCATATCGATGCCGCTGCCATAACGTTATGCAAAAGTGCCGGTCTCTGACCGTCTGCGCTTTGCATCTAACCCTGACCACTCCTTTCTCTGTTCTTATCATAAGCTGTAATTTATAAGTGCGGTTTGTTTAACCACTTGAAATTTGACCTTAACATAATTATACTATAATAAAAGCTTCAAACAAGAACGCACTTTTTAAACAGATACTAACCAATATGACAGGTACTAACCAAAAGGAAAGGAACGAACTAATGAAAGAAGATTGCCAAGTTACATTTATCTGCCCGGTCGAAGCTACAGTAAAACTCATGGGCGGAAAATACAAACCGGTGATACTCTGGAATCTCATATACGGCCCTATGCGCTACAGCGAGATCCACAGGCTGGCGCCGAATGCCACCGACAAAGTCCTTTCACAGCAGCTCAAGGAACTGGAAAGTGACGGACTGATAAATAAAAAGATCTACCCGGAAGTCCCGCCGAGGACAGAATATACTCTCACAGAGTTCGGAAAGAGTCTGTTCCCAGTGCTCAATGCCATGTGCGACTGGGGCAAGGAATACATCAAAGAAAACAATCTCTCATACGGATGCAGTGTATAGACAAAACTGCTGTGCCTGATCTCTCACGATCCGGTACAGCAGTTTTTTATGTATGGCTGAAGCTCTGCAATGCCTACCCGAACAGACTTATCTGCGCCGTCTCCGGCAGTCCGTCAAGCACGCCGTGCTGGCGCAGAGCGTCGATGGCCGACTTGTTGACCTTGCCTCTGTCGCTGACTTCCTCAACTGTCTCGTACGGCCTCCTGTTGTACTCCTCTACGAGAGTCTTCGCTGCGTTCTCACCCATTCCGTCGATGGCAACGAACGGCAGCAGCACCTTTCCATCATGTGCCAGAAAATGCAGGCTGTCCGAGATTCCCAGTCTTGCCGGTTCGAACTCGTAGCCTCTCGCGTACATCTCGTATGCGACCTCTAGGATCAGTATGTCATCCTGCTCCTTTGCAGAAGCGTTGTTGCCCATCGCGACGATCGCGTCGATCCTGTCCAGGCACGCCTTTGGTCCTCTCAGTATCGTATCCGTATCGAAATTCGCCACCGTACTCGAAAAGTAAGTCGCATAGAATTCCACTGGGTAGTATACCTTGTACCATGCCATTCGGAACGACATCATCACATATGCCACCGCATGAGCACGCGGGAACATGTACTGGATCTTTATGCACGAATCTATGTACCAGTCGGGAACGCCGTGCTCTTTCATGACCTTGAGCTGTTCCTCTT
Organism: Brotomerdimonas butyrica; assembly: GCF_025567305.1. NCBI lineage: Bacteria > Bacillati > Bacillota > Clostridia > Eubacteriales > Brotomerdimonas > Brotomerdimonas butyrica. The sequence continues at coordinate 69,143 of NZ_JAOQJP010000011.1, read as the reverse complement.
TGAGCGGCCTGTTTTTACGCACGTCCTCCATGATCTGGAACGAAGTCTTGTTCTCGATGCCCTTGAGTATCAGATAGTTCATGATGTCGTCTCGGGTCGAGATAACTTCTCTCATCGTAGCAGTTCCGCTTCGTATATAGTCCTGCGCATTGTTCAGCCATACGTCCGTTCCGTGCGAGAATCCCGAAATACGCACGAGATCCGCGAACTTGTCCGGTTTCGTATCGTCGAGCATCTGGCGAACGAAGCCCGTGCCGAATTCAGGGATAGCGTAGCTCCCATGTGTGAATTTGTAGTCCGGATCCTTGATATCCAGCGCCTCTATGCCGTTGAATATCGACAGTACCTTTCTGTCCGTCAGATCGGCCTTCATCGGATCTATGCCTGTCATATCCTGCAGCTGACGTATCATGGACGGTATGTTGTGCCCCAGTATATCCAGCTTGAGCAGGTTCTCATCTATCTTATGGTAGTCGAAATGTGTCGTGATGATATCACTCTTCACGTCATTCGCAGGGTGCTGCACAGGGCAGAACTCATATATCTCATGGTCGTCAGGCACTATGATTATGCCTCCCGGATGCTGTCCCGTCGTACGCTTGACTCCGGTGCATCCCTTCGTCAGACGATCCGCCTCGAACTTGTTTATCGGACGATTGAACTCCTCCGCAAACTTCATCACGTATCCGTATGCCGTCTTGTCCTTTACAGTACCTACGGTACCGGCCTTGAACACGTTTTCTTCTCCGAAGATCTCACCTACGTACTTGTGAGCAGTCGCCTGGTATTCCCCTGCAAAGTTCAGGTCGATATCAGGCTCCTTGTCTCCGTCGAATCCCAGGAACGTCGCGAACGGTATCGTATAGCCGTCTCTGTTCATCGGCGTGCCGCAGTCCGGGCAGTCCATCTCCGGCATGTCTATACCGCAGTCGTACTGCTGCATATCTCCCCATATCAGCTTCTTGCAGTTAGGACAGATATAATGCGGCTCCAGCGGATTTACCTCTGTGATGCCCGCCATCGTGGCCGCAAACGAGGACCCTACCGAACCTCGTGACCCGACCAGATATCCGTCCTGCATCGACTTGTTCACCAGCATCTGTGCTGACACGTACATGACCGCGTATCCGTTGTCAATGATCGACGAAAGCTCCTTTTCGAGTCTCTGTCCGATCTCCGGCGGCAGCGGGTCACCATAGATGCTGTGCGCCTTTTCCATGCAGGTCTGCCTGAGAGTCTCCTCAGCGCCGTCGATCTTCGGCGGGAACTTGCCCTTGGGCACCGGCATGATGCCGTCGTCCACCATATCCGCGATCTTGTTCGTGTTCTCTATCACTACTCTCCTGGCGGTCTCTTCGCCCAGATAGCTGAATTCCTCCATCATCTCATCGGTGGTCCTCAGATAAAGGCCCTGCCCGTTTTCGGCGTCCTTGAAGCCCATGCCCGCCATCAGGATATTCCTGTATATCGCTGCCTCAGGCTCCTTGTAGTGAGCATCAGTGGTCGCAACGACCGGCTTTCCCATCTTATCTGCCAGTGCGACTATCGTCCTGTTGTGTTCACGCAGCTCCTCCTGACCTTTGACCATTCCCTGATCTATCATGAACTGGTTGTTGATGAGCGGCTGTATCTCCAGGTAGTCGTAAAACGACGCGACCTTTTCGAGCTCTTCCTGGCTCTTTCCTGCTGTGACCGCGCGATACACTTCTCCAGCTTCACATGCCGAGCCGATTATCAGCCCCTCTCTGTGCTGCTCGATCACGGATTTCGGCAGTCTCGGCCTCTTGTAAAAATACTGCAGGTGCGAGTACGAAACGAGCTTGTAGATATTCTTCAGGCCCTCCTGTGTCCTCGCGATCAGGATTATGTGGTTCGTCGTTTTTTTCTTGTACTCTATCGTGCCGTCTTCATTGTGACAGTCGGCATCGTCGAACACATATCCTTCCATACCGTATATTATCTTGATGTTCACAGGATTTTCCTTGTCGCCGGCGAGCTTCTTCGCCGTCTTGGCGGCGTCAGGGAAGCTCTGCACCACACCATGGTCGGTGATCGCAACTGCCGGCTGCCCCCACGCGGCTGCAGTCTTTACGAGATCCGCGACCTCGTTGAGACCGTCCATCGCGCTCATCTTCGTATGCGCATGCAGCTCTACGCGTTTCTCAGGATAAGTGTCCTTTCGCTGCTTCTTCGCAACCTTTTCTATGCTGTCGGCCATGATAGTCACGCAGTTGTCGAATCTGTCCCACTGGGCCATTCCCTGTATGCGGACTCCGTCGCCGTCCTTGAGATGCTTCTCTATATCATCCCACTTCTCGTTGAGCACGAACGCCTTGACGCATATGCTCGTGCGCTTGTCCGTGACGAAAAGGCTGGCGAGCTTGCTGTCATTCTTGGTCGTCCTGCAGTCCTTGTTGAACAGCTCTCCCTCTATCACGACATTGCCGCTCTCTGAAGTCACTTCTCCTATCGGTATAGCTCTGTCGGCAACCGGCTCACCCATTATCAGGTTGCCCTTCACAGGCACATAGACATTGCGCCTCCTGCCTCTGAACGGCTTGCCGCCATTGCCTGCCGCGCCATTTGCAGGAAAACCGCCGCCAAAGCCTCCGTCTCCGGAAGACGCCGCAGGTTTTTCCGGTCTGCTGCTCTTCCTGGCCGCCGCGATCTCCTTGTGCTCCTCGTAGACGGTGCGTTCCTTTTCCTCCATCTTCCTGCCGACAGACTTGTATTCCTGCGTATTGTTCTCGAACCTGACCTCCAGATCCATATCGAGGTCTCTTTTCAGCAGCCTGCGGAATTTGTCTGCCACTTCCTTGTTGAGCACATCTACAGACATCTGACCCAGTGCATACACTGTGAGCCTGTCATCCTCGAGCTCCCACCTGTCCGTGTATATCGTCTTGGTGACATGCGCATATCTGCCGTTTACGAGAGCTATCATGTGCCCTATGTACGGACCGATCGCCTCCTCAGGCTTCTGTATCAGATCCTTATATGAAATACTGAGATCTATGCCTTTTATGTCCGGCATCCTGCCCTGCAGCGACCGCCTGAACCTGTCGACCGATTCGTACGGTAGCACAAAATTAAGCTCCGATTCCAGCGACAGCCTTCCTGTTTCGCTGGAGATCACAGCTTTTTTCATCTCAAACCTTATATCTTCTTTTTTATAGTTTCCTATCTTGGAAAAGTCAATCGATTCTTCCAGTATTTTTTTCATATTCCTCCGCCAGTTTTATTATCTCGTCCGCTATCTCTTCTTCGCTGACTGTCTTCAGTATGCTGCCGCCTGCAAAGATCACGCCCTTGCCTTTTCCACATGCGACGCCTATATCCGCACCTTTAGCTTCTCCCGGTCCGTTCACCGCACAGCCCATCACTGCGATCTTGAGATCCCTGACGCCTCTGTCCTGGAGCAGCTCCACACGTCTCTCTATCTCTCCGGCTATGACCTGAAGATCTACTTCGGTACGCCCGCATGTCGGACACGAAACTATCTCTATGCGGTCCTTTCTTATGCCGGTCGCCGCCAGCAGCTCTTTTGCAAAGATCACTTCTTCGACCGGATCGGCAGTCAGCGACACGCGCATCGTGTCTCCTATCCCGCAAAGCAGCAGCGCACCTATTCCTGCAGCTGACTTTACTTTACCTCTTCCGACAGTGCCGGCTTCTGTGACTCCGATATGCAAAGGATATGGCGATCTTTCATCGACGATCCTGTACGCGTCGAAATTCATCTTCACGTCAGAAGATTTAAGAGATATCACGATATCGTCGAAATCGTATTTTTCCAGCAGCGCCACGTTTCTGAGCGCGCTTTCGGCAAGTCCCTCTGCTGTGACTCTGCCGTAATGCTCGAGTATATCTTTTTCCAGTGAACCGGAATTCACTCCCACTCTTATCGGTATCCCGGCTTTCTTCGCCTTTTCCACTACCTGTCTCACGTTTTCTTCAGATCCGATATTGCCGGGGTTGATCCTGATCTTGTCAGCGCCCGCATCTATCGCTCTGAGCGCGAGCCTGTAGTCAAAATGTATGTCGGCAACGAGAGGCACCTGCGCTTTGCGCCTGATCTCGGCAAAAGCGTCAGCTGCATCCTCGTCCGGGACAGCAAGTCTCACTATCTCGCAGCCGGCATCCTCGAGCCGCTTTATCTGATCTACACTTGCATCGACATCAGATGTCGACGTATTCGTCATCGACTGTATCGAGACCGGACTTCCTCCTCCGATCCTGACACCGCCGCAAAATACACTCTTTTTCATGCTGCACCTTCCTTATAAACCGATCCTGCCGGATCGTGACCGGGTGATCGACCGGGTCATCACTTCAGCACCATCTGCTGCTTCCACACGCCGCCGGTGATGGTTTTACCTGCACTGCCGACACTACGAAAACAGCGGAACTATGAATTTCACTATGTCGTTCCACGTCACGAAGACCATCAGGAGCATCAGCAGCACGATGCCGATGAAATGTATCCTTCCTTCCATTTCATCTGTAACACGCTTTCCTGTGATCTTGCGTATCAGCAGGAACAGCAGACGTCCGCCGTCAAGCGCCGGCAGCGGCAGCATGTTCATTATCGCAAGGTTCAGGCTGAGCAGCGCTGACAGATATACGACATAAATGACTCCGGCCTTCGCCGTATCGTTCACCGCGTACACTATACCTACAGGTCCGCTGAGTTCCTTGACTGACACGTCGCCTGTTATCAGCTGTCTGATCGTGTCATACATCATAACCGTCATCCGTCCGGTGTTTTTCACCCCGGTGCCGAACCCGGCTATGACATTGTGTCTTATCTCCGGCTTTATCCCGATCTTCGCTCTTCCTGATTCCTCATCATATTCGGCTGCCGCGGTGATCGAAAGCTCACTGCCGTCTCTAAGCAGTGTTATCTCGACCGCTTCGTCTTTCTTGCCGCCGATCGCTGTCAGTATATCGTTCCAGCTGTCTGTTTTCTTTCCGTCAACAGCTGTTATCTCATCTCCTGCCTGTATCCCGGCCTCATATGCCGGCGAATCATCGAGTACCTGATCGATCACCGTTGTCGCCTGTCCCGACCAGCATGCTATTATGATCATCAGCACTACCGCAGTGACCAGGTTCATGAATGCCCCTGCCGCAAGCACGATGGCTCTCTGCCATGCCGGTTTATTGTTAAAGGCTCTCTCGTCCTCTGAATCCTCGTCCTCACCTTCCATCGCGCAGAATCCGCCGATCGGGAATATCCTCAGCGAATACTGAGTCTCGCCTTTCTGTTTCTTGAAAAACGCAGGCCCCATTCCTATCGCGAACTCGTTTACCTTGATCCCGCAGGCCTTTGCAGCAGCAAAATGCCCGAACTCATGGACAAATATGAGAACGCAGAAAATCAGAATCGCATATATCACAGTCATAAATCATCCTCCTGCTAAAACATATTCCTCATTTTCTCTCTTATTCTTGAGTCTTCCTCCAGTATCCCTTCTATATCGAGATCCTGCACCGGTCTGTGCTCCTCCATCACTTTCACGAGCGTATCCTGGATATCCGTGAATCTTATCTTTCCTTTCAGGAACATGTCGACGAGCACCTCGTTCGCACCGTTCAGCGCTACAGGATAGCTTCCGCCGATCCTGCATGCCTCGTATGCAAGCCCTATCGTCCTGAAGACCTCCGCGTCTGCAGGATAGAATGTCATGCCGTCTTTGAGCGAAAAGAAATCAAGACTCTTCATCGATGACGTCATTTCCATGCGCTCAGGATATGAGAGCGCGTACGCGATAGGCACTCTCATGTCCGGCAGTCCCATCTGCCCTATCACGCTGCCGTCGCAGTATTCGACAGCAGAATGCAGTATGCTCTGCGGGTGCACGACGATCTGTATCTTTTCTGCAGGTATATCGAACAGCCACTTTGCCTCGATCACCTCAAGGCCTTTGTTCATCATCGTGGCCGAATCCACCGTTATCTTCTTTCCCATGGACCAGTTCGGATGCGCCAGAGCCTGCTCCAGCGTCACGCTTTTTAGCTGTTCCGCACTGTATCCTCTGAACGGACCTCCTGACGCTGTTAATATCAGTCTTCTGATCTCATTGCCTGCGCTCCCCTGGATACACTGAAAAACCGCACTGTGCTCGCTGTCCACCGGCAGCAGCTTCACTCCTCTGCGCTTTACAGCATCCATCACGAGCTGACCGCCTACCACAAGCGTTTCCTTGTTGGCAAATGCTATGTCCTTTCCGGCTTCTATCGCAGCCATCGTAGGCTCCAGTCCCCGCATCCCCATAAGGGAATTGACGACCATATCACAGTCCTCCATCGCTGCGATCGCCCTGAGTCCCTCGTCCCCGTGGAAAAACTCGATGCCGCTGTACTTTTTCGAAAGCTCAGCCGCATCCGCCTCCTCGGCCACGCATACGGCAGCCGGAGAAAGCTCCTCTATCTGCCTGCACAGCAGCTCTATGCTCTTCGAGCACGAAAGCGCCGCTACAGAAAATCTGTCTCTGTTTCCTGATATAACATCAAGGCACTGGGTCCCTATCGAACCCGTACTGCCCAAAATCGAAATCCTTTTCATAAAAAGTCCGCCTCTGCAATAAACACATCAATACCGGGCAGGCGCTGTTTTACGCCATGTATCCCATCACAAGCACTATGTAGTAATAAACCATAGGACCTGTGAACAGCACGCTGTCGAATCTGTCGAGTATGCCGCCGTGTCCCGGGATCAGATTGCCGTAGTCCTTGATACCCATCTTTCTCTTGAATATAGACGCTGTAAGGTCTCCGAACTGTGAAACTGTGCCGCCGAGCACACCTATAACCAGACAGTGCACCAGCACGTCCGGCATGAAGAACCAGCCAAACAGTCCGCTCAGTATAACGCTTCCGAGTATGCCGCCGATCGATCCCTCGATAGTCTTTTTAGGGCTTATCTTCGGGCACAGCTTGTGTTTTCCGAGAAGGTATCCGCTGAAATACGCCATGATATCGGTCCCGAATGCCGTGATGACTATCAGCCATACCATGAGGCTGTAGTCAGTCCTGTCGACTAGCGTCACATGGAACGAAAAGAACACGACATAAAATATGCCGGTGATCGTCGCCATCGCATCCTCGAGCTTCCTCTCCTCTATCTTAAAGAGGTACAGCAGGCTCGCCAGAACGACTCCGAAGAACCACAGCATGTACCATTCCCTGTGATCCCCGCCGAAAAGCTCCACAGCATAAAGCGCTACAGCCGCCACGCATGCCACGGGATAGCTCGGCTTTACACCTATCGCATGGAATCCGTTATAAAACTCTCTTACTCCCATAAGCCCTATACAAAGGCATGCCGCGAACAGCACATACCCTCCAAAGTACAGTATCGCCAGTAGCGGGACCATCACCAGTCCCGATAAAACTCTGGTTTTCATATCCTATCTACCTCCGAATCTTCGTTCTCTGCTCTGATAGTCGGCGATAGCCTTTTCATACTCTTCAGGAGTAAAGTCAGGCCACATCACCTGAGGAAAAACAAGCTCGCTGTACGCGCTCTGCCACAGCAGGAAATTGGAAAGGCGCAGTTCTCCGCTCGTCCTTATGATGAGCTCAGGATCCGGAACGTCTGCATGCAGCTTTCCGGTCGTCAGTTCATCGGATATCATCTCGTCCGTGATATCCTCCGGCGCGAGCTCCCCGCACTGCACTTTCTCGCTGATCGCCTGCACAGCTCTCCTTATCTCGTCTCTGCCGCCGTAATTCAGCGCGATGTTGAACTGGAGTCCCGTATTGTTCTCCGTGTCCTTCAGCGTGCGCTCAAGACTTTTCACCGCGTCTGCCGGCAGCTTCGTATAATCTCCGAGCACTCTTACACGCACGTTGTTCTCCACCAGCTCTCTGAGATCGCTGTTCACGTACGTCACCAGCAGCTTGAATATCCCGGACACCTCTGCTACCGAGCGTTTCCAGTTTTCCGTGGAAAAAGCGTACACAGTAAGATATTTTATCCCCAGCTTGTCCGAATGATCCACTATTTTTTTCATCGCCTTCATTCCGGCATTGTGTCCTGCCAGTCTCGGCAGTCCTCTTTTCTTTGCCCATCTGCCGTTGCCGTCCATGATTATCGCAACGTGCTGAGGCATTCTTTCTCTGTCAAGCATATCTAAAAATCCCGTATGTTTCCTGTTTTTCGTAAAAATTTGCAAATAGATGTGACTGTTCGGCCACATCTATTGTCTCTCTTCATTATACTTAAAAGCTAAAAGCTGTCTGCGCATGCATCTGCACCGCGCGCCGCCTTTACACTTCCATGATTTCCTTTTCTTTTGCTTCAACGATAGCATCGATGTCTTTTACAGCCTTGTCGATGATCTTCTGGATCTCGTCAAGAGTGCTCTTTGCATCGTCCTCTGTAAAGTCGCCGGCTTTCTCCATCTTCTTTACCTTGTCGTTGGCTTCTCTTCTGAGGTTTCTTACAGCTACCTTGTCATCCTCACCGAGCTTCTTCACTACCTTTGTGAGTTCCTTTCTTCTCTCCTCTGTTACCTGAGGGATCTGAAGTCTTACCACTTTACCGTCGTTTGCAGGTGTGATACCTATGTTTGCCGCATTTATTCCCTTTTCGATCTCAGGGATGCTCTTCGGATCGAAAGGTGATATCAGCAGAGTTCTAGGTTCAGGGACCGATATGTTAGCGAGAGCCTTGAGCGGTGTAGGTGTTCCATAGTATTCCACCATCACTTTGTCGACCAGCGCTGCATTGGCACGGCCTGCTCTTACTGTTCCCATTTCTTCTTTCAGTACGTTCAAACTTTTTTCAATTTTGGCTTCCAGGTTCTTTAAGTCAAAATCACTCATTTTCTTTCCTCCAATTTTATTTAACGATCGTTCCTATTTTTTCGCCGCATACCGCTTTCATGACATTTCCCTCGTCAGCCAGTGCGAACACGTGGATGGCGATGTTGTTGTCTCTGCAAAGCGATGCAGCTGTGGAATCCATTACTTTCAGGTCCTTCTCGAGCACTTCGCGATGTGTGAGCGAATCGAACTTCACTGCATCCGGATTCGTCTCCGGATCATCTGAATATACAGCGTCGACTTTCTTCGCGAGCAGTATCACTTCCGCGTCTATCTCAGCTGCTCTTAGAGCGGCTGTCGTATCTGTCGAGAAGAACGGATTCCCCGTGCCTGCACCGAATATCACGACTTTGCCGTGATCGAGGTGGCTGATGGCTTTTCTTCTCACGTACGGTTCAGCGACCTCACGCATCTCTATCGCGGACTGCACTCTCGTAGGTATGCCTTCCGCTTCAAAAGAATCCTGCAGCGCCATAGCATTCATCACCGTAGCCAGCATTCCCATATAGTCCGCTGTAGCTCTGTCCATGCTCTTGCTGGTCCTGCCGCGCCAGAAGTTGCCGCCTCCGACTACTACTGCGACCTGTACGCCCATCTCTGTTACTTCTTTTACCTGAAGGGCTACTTTTTTCAGCATGTCTTCATTGATCCCGAAATGATCATCGCCCGCTAAGGCTTCTCCGCTGATCTTAAGCAGCACTCGCTTATATTTTGCCTTCATAATCAACTCCTAATAAAGCCCATACTATCACCGGGCAGTCTAATAAATCATATCATGCATAGTATAACACAAATCACTGCGCTGTGCTACAATCAATGGCACAAAAAACAGACTGTCCCCGCAGACCGTGATGCGTTCGCGGCCATCCGGCAGGTACAGCCTGTCTTCTCATCTTTTCTATTTTCTGTCGTCTATCCATGTCTTCAGGACATCCAGCAGCTTTTCTCTTTTAAGCGGCTTGGTGACATAATCGTTCATCCCGACCTTGTCAGCCTCTGCCTTATCATCTGCGAATACGTTTGCTGTCATTGCGATCACAGGTACATCACGATCCGTACGGTTGAGTCCGCGTATCATCATAGTAGCCTGATATCCGTTCAGCACAGGCATTTCGATATCCATCAGTATAGCTTTGTAAAATCCCTCTTCCGAATCCATGAACATGTCTACTGCCGTTTCTCCGTTGTCGGCAGTCCGCGTTTCGTAGCCGAGCTCTTCCAGATATGTAACGAGTATCTCGCGGTTGTCCAGTCTGTCTTCAGCCACAAGAACGATTTTCTTTTCCCTGAGCTTCATCCTTGCCTGCTGCCTGAATTCCTCTATGTTATCTATCTTCTTGCTGCCTTCTGCAACCTTGAACTCGAGTTCAGCCGTCACACACGTGCCGGCACCCTCCATACTGCTTATATGTATCTCTCCGCCAAGCGCGTCCGTGATCTTTTTCACTATCGACATGCCGAGACCGGATCCGAGGATGCCCTTCGCCGCCGCTTCTTCTCCTCTGACAAACGGTTCGAAAACATGCTCCAGCAGTTCCGGAGACATCCCTATACCGTTGTCTCTGCACAGGAACTCGTACGTTACCGCATCAGGGTCCGGATTTTCCTTTTCGCACACTCTGACCTCGACAAAACCGCCGTGCGGAGTATACTTTATCGCATTGGTACCCAGATTTATCATGATCTGTATCACACGGCTGTAATCTCCGATTATACAGCGGTTCATCACCTCCTTGTCAGATACCCTGAAAACTATGCTCTTTTCAACAGCCATAGGTTCCAGCATATCGTTCAGTTCGACCATGAGGTCTCCTATATCGAACTGCTTCTCGTGAAGTGTCAGCTTTCCCTGCTCTATCCTGTTTATGTCCAGGACCTTATTGACCATTTCGGTGATAAGATCCCCGGCCACACTTATTTTGTAAAGGCACTCCGCGACTTTCTCCCTGTCGTCTATATGATGTCTTGCGATGTCGCACATGCCTACTATCACATTCAAAGGCGTCCTTATTTCATGTGACATGTTTGAAAGAAATTCGGTCTTTGCCATATTTGCTCTTTCTGCTTCATTCTTCATATGTATCCCCAAACATCAGCTTTGTTCAAAACTATAATTGATTCCAATACATATTTTATATTCAAAACCGGATTTATACAGGGGGTTTTAGTCGACATCCTGTGCCACATTGCACTAAAATATTTTACACTCTGACATGATTCGACAAATTATTTCAATTTTTATCGCTTCACCTTGTGATATGTAACATGTATATTTGTCAGATCTGCCGTGGGAATCCGACAGCTATTTCATTCTCTCCTGCTTCACCTTGTGGTCTATGACATGTCTCTTCGTCAGTTCTGCCGTGACGTCCTGCAGGGTTATGCCCTGTTCCACCATCATCACCATAAGATGGTACGCCAGATCAGCAACTTCGTATATCGTCTCTTCTTTGTCGTTCTTCGCGCCTGCGATGATGACTTCTGTCGATTCCTCGCCGACCTTCTTGAGGATCTTGTCCATGCCCTTCTCAAACAGGTATGTAGTGTAGCTGCCTTCCTTCGGCTGAGTCTTCCTGCCTTCGATCATCTTGTACAGACCTTCGTATGAAAACGGCGTCATTCCCTCGCCGATGTATTCGAGGTTGAAGAAACAGCTTTCTTCTCCTGTGTGACACGCAGGTCCGTTCTTTATCACTTCTATCACAAGCGCATCTCTGTCACAGTCGGATGTGATCGATACGACCTTCTGAGTGTTGCCGCTCGTCTCGCCTTTTCTCCACAGCTCCTGTCTGCTCCTGCTGTAAAAGCACGTATAACCTTCTTTCATCGTGATCTCGAGAGATTCTCGGTTCATGTACGCCACCGTCAGGACCTGCTTCGTATAGTGATCCTGCACCACTGCAGGGATCAGTCCCTTTTCATCAAATCTGAGTTTTTCTATATCCATATTACAATCTGACCTCCACGCCTTCATTTCTGAGATATTTTTTAAGATCTGCTATCTTTATTTCCTTGTAGTGGAAAATGCTCGCAGCCAGTCCCGCGTCCATGCCTTTATGTCTGAAGAGCTCTGAAAAGTCTTCCATCTTTCCCGCTCCGCCCGACGCTATTATCGGCACATTGACTCTCGCCGCGATCTCATCGAGCAGCTCCAGATCGAAGCCCTGCTTGACTCCGTCGGTATCGATGCTGTTCACAACGAGCTCTCCCGCTCCGCTGTTCACTCCGTCGACCGCCCACTGCAGCGCATCTATGCCTGTGTTCTCACGTCCGCCCTTTGCAAAGAGCCTGAAGCTGCCGTCCACGCGCTTTATGTCCATGCTCAGCACGACGCACTGATCTCCGTATTTCTTCGCAGCCTTTTCTATTATCTGCGGATCACGGATCGCGCCGCTGTTCACGCTGACCTTGTCAGCTCCGCACTTGAGCACTCTGTCAAAATCGTCCAGAGTATTTATGCCGCCGCCCACTGTCAGCGGTATGAATATCTCTGACGCCACTTTCGTGAGTATATCTGTAAAGAGCCCGCGCTCTTCCACGCTGGCTGTTATGTCATAGAACACCAGCTCATCGGCGCCTTCTCTGTTGTAGAACTTCGCCATTTCCACAGGATCCGAAACATCCTGTATGCCTTCGAAATTCTTGCCTTTTACAACCCTGCCGTTTCTTACGTCGAGACAAGGTATGATTCTCTTAGTGATCATGTTTCGCTTCTCCCATCTCTATTCAGCAAGTTCCACTGCCTTTGCCAGATCCAGCTTGCCGCTGTATATCGCCTTGCCGAGGATCGCTGCCGAAACGACATCCCTCAGCTGCTCTATCTCCTCGTAAAAGCTGATGCCGCCCGACGCCACGATATCCAGGTTCTCGATCTTGGCGAGCTTCCTGTAGGCTTCCATATTAGTCCCCTCCAGGCTGCCGTCTCTGGAGATATCAGTGTATATCACGGTCTTCACTCCGATCTTCTGCAGATATCTGCAGAACTCGAAGCTTTCTCTGTCGGTCACCTCTTTCCAGCCGTTAACTGCGACGTATCCGTCTTTCGAATCCACGCCTACAGCTATCCTGTCGCCGTATTTTGCGATCATTTCCTCCAGGAACTCCGGATCTTTTACCGCAACAGTCCCCAGTATCACTCTGCCGACTCCGATCTCGAGATACTGCCTGATGCGTTCCTCGTCCCTGATACCGCCTCCGACTTCGACGAACATATCCACATTTTCTGTGATCTTCTTTATCGAGTCGTAGTTAACGAGCTTTCCGTCCTTCGCACCGTCGAGGTCGACGAGATGCAGGTTGCCGGCGCCCGCTGCCTTGAATGATGATGCGATCTCCACAGGATCATCGCTGTAAACGGTCATCTGATCGTAGTCGCCCTGAAAAAGCCTGACCACCTTACCGTCTCTCAAATCTATTGCAGGAAAAATCTTCATATCCGCCTACACCTCCATAAATGCTCTAAGTATGTTGAGTCCGACGTCTCCGCTCTTCTCCGGGTGGAACTGCGTTCCGTAAACGCTGCCGTTTCTTACAGCTCCCGTGATCTTTATGCCATACATCGAAGTCGCTATCGTGCTCTCCTCGCAGTCTCTGCCGTAGAAGCTGTGCACGTAGTACACGCAGTCGCCCTGCTTTATATACTTGAAAAGCGGCTCGTCCTCCTTGAAGTCCAGAGCATTCCAGCCTATGTGAGGAACCTTGAGATCAGTTATGCCCTGCTTCTTCAGATCCTCATCTATAGACGCCACTGTGCCCTTTATGAGACCTAAACCCTTGTGCACTCCGTACTCATGGCTTTCCTCAAAAAGCAGCTGCATGCCGAGACATATCCCCAGCAGCGGCTTGCCCGCTGCGGTCTCTTTCATGATCGTATCCACGAGACCTGTGGCTCTGAGCTTTGCTGCAGCATCCTCGAATGCCCCTACGCCCGGCAGTATGATCCTGTCGGCCTTTTCTATATCTTCGCTCCTGTTCGTCACTACCGTTTCAGCTCCGAGATATTTCAGCGAAGCTGTGAGGGAGAACAGGTTCCCTACTCCGTAATCTATTACCGCTATCATCTACAACACTCCTTTTGTCGAAGGTATCTCATCCGCGTATTCGTCCTCGACCGCGCATGCCTGTCTGAGCGCGCGCCCCATTCCCTTGAATACAGCTTCTATTATGTGATGTGAATTCTCGCCTGCCAGCATCTTCACGTGTATCGTCAGACCCATCTCCCGCGCCAGCGCCTCGATGAATTCCTTCACCAGCTCAGTGTCAAAATCTCCGACCTTCTGAGTAGGTATCTGCACATCGAAATTGACGCAGCTGCGGCCGCTTATATCTACCGCGCAAAGCACGAGCGCCTCGTCCATAGGCAGCAGCATGCTCCCGTACCTGTAGATGCCCCGCTTGTCTCCGAGCGCCTCTCTGAAAGCTCTTCCCATCGCGATGCCGATGTCCTCCACGGTGTGATGGTAGTCGACATGCGTGTCGCCGTTGCAGTCGACAGCTATATCGAATCTGCCGTGTCTGGTGAACAGCTCCAGCATATGATCCAGGAACCCGCATCCCGTGTTTATCTCATATGCGCCGCTTCCGTCTATCTCCAGTGCGAGCACTATCTTTGTCTCTTTCGTGTCTCTGACGATCTTTTTTCTTCTCATTACGCTTCTCCTTCTGCACGCACTATCCGAGGATCTCCTCCGTAGCTCTGACAAGCGCTTTCATTTCTTCAGGCGTGCCTATCGTTATTCTGACAAAATCTCTGATCTTTTCATCTTTGAAATGCCTTACTATTATATTATATTTTTTGAGCTTTGTGAAATATTCTTCGCCGGAAATACGATCGCCGGAAGCGAACACGAAGTTCGCACTCGAAGGAAGCACGCGGAATCCCAGTTTTTTCATGTCCGCAACGAAAGCTTCTCTGGTGTCCATTATCAGCTTTCTCGTCTTTTCAAAATATGCGGTATCCTTCATCGCCTCGGCTCCCGCAAGGATCGAGAGGCGGTTTAGGTTGTACGGATTGAAGCTGAACTTTATCCTGTTCATATCTGCTATCAGCCCGCTGTTTGCCATCGCAAAGCCCACTCTCGCGCCTGCAAGGCTCCTCGACTTGGAAAGGGTCTGCACGATCATCAGGTTGTCGTAGCTGTCTATCAGGCTCACCGCGCTCTGCGCTCCGAAATCAACGTACGCCTCGTCTATCACGACCAGGTTGTCTATGTTATGCTTAAGTATCGCCTCGATCTGATCGAGCGTCAGTGCCATCCCTGTCGGCGCATTAGGATTAGTGATCACGATCGTTCCGTCCGCGTCGTAATAGTCCTCCGGTCTTATGGAAAAATCCTCCGCGAGCGGCACTTTCACGCTCTCAGCCCTGAAGATATCGCAGTATACCGGATAAAAGCTGTAGCTTATCTCAGGATAGTATACCCTGCCGGTCCTGCCCTGGAACGCCATGAATATGAATGCGAGTATCTCATCCGAGCCGTTCCCTGCGATCACCTGATCCTTTCCGATACCGTAATATTCCGCAACAGCGTCTGTGAACTGCGATGCCGCCGGTTCCGAATAAAGCTTCAGCCTGTTCACTTCCGCCTCGTTTATCACCTTTACGACCGACGGCGCCGGCTCGTAAGGATTCTCGTTCGTATTGAGTTTTATCAGTTTCCCGAGCACCTTAGGCTGTTCGCCCGGCGTGTACGGCTCGAGAGTCTGGAATTTTTCATTTAAAAATCTGCTCATTTCACCTGTTCTCCCAGCTTCTGAAGCATGTCCGTTATCATCTCATTTTCGAATTTGAAGCTCGTCTTGTTCGCGATGAACCTCGCGCTGATGTTCTCGAACTCCTCGATCACGCTCAGATGGTTCTCCCTGAGCGTATTACCGGTCTCCACGATATCGACGATCACGTCCGAAAGACCAAGTATCGGAGCCAGCTCGATGCTTCCGTTCAGCTTTATTATCTCTATATCTCTGTTCCTGCCGCCATAGAAATTCTTCGCGATGTTCACGTACTTCGTAGCCACGCGCAGCGTCCTGTCAGGGTCTTCTATGTATCCGTCCGGCGCAGCGACAGCCATCCTGCACTTTCCTATATCGAGGTCGAGCAGCTCATAAACGTCTGATTTGTTCTCTAGAAGTATATCCTTGCCCACGATACCGACGTCTGCAGCCCTGTGCTCGACATAGATCGCAACGTCGCTCGGCTTTACGAGAAGATATCTTACGTTTTTCTCCGGACTCTCGAAAACGAGTTTCCTGTTCTGTTCATAATATCCCGGGCAGTCATATCCGGCCGATGCAAGCATATCGTATACCTGATCTCCGAGACGTCCTTTAGGCAGCGCTATATTCAGCATTTATATCTCCTCCTTCTTTGTCTCACCGTTTTCAAGAATGTATTTCTCTCTGTATCTGAGGCACGCAGGTGCCTCCGTCTCCGCTCTGACCGTCAGGCCTTCCTTCTGCAGGCTCTTCACCGCTTTGAAAACGTCAGCTGCAGGTGTTTCTGCGTCGTAGATCAGCAGCGCGTCGACATCGTATTCCGAAGCCGGCATCCTGCCCTTTGTGAGCTCGTCGAGATAGATCGCGAAACCCACAGCGCCTGCATCCTTTCCGAACAGCTGCATAGCCTTGTCGTACTGACCTCCGGCCAGCACGCAGCCCGGCAGATTTCTTATGTAACCCCTGAACACTATGCCGTTGTAGTATTCCATGTCGTTTATCATGGAAAGGTCGATCTGTATATTTTTCGCGTATCCAAGGCTCTTGAGCGCGCTGCAGTATTCCTGCAGTTCATCGAGATCCTTTTCCATTTTTTCGTTCACCGCCATGGTTCTCGCCTTTTTCAGCGTTTTGCTCATCTCACCGTAAAGAAATGGTATTCCGCTGAGGATCTCGGCGTTCCTGCCGTCGATCCCGGCGGTCTCTATGATCTTGTTTATACCCGTCACATTTTTCTGTCTGATGTGCTCCAGCAGTTCTCTGCAGATGTTTTCATCAAGTCCCAGCGAATCGATGAAATCTATCGTGTAGTGCATCTGCGATATCTCGAGCAGATAGTCGGGATCGATCGTCTTGAGCGACTTGGCTGCAAGCGCTATCACCTCGAGTATACTGTATCTGTCTATCCTTCCCATATATTCGAGACCCATCTGGTTGATCTCCTTGAAGCAGTGGTTCTCGCGGTTTTCTCTGTAAACGTTCTCTATGTAGTAAAGCTTCTCGCTTTTCTCTCTCGTCGCGCCCGTATTGTTGATGACGCTGAGCGTCACGTCCGGCTTCATCGCCAGCAGTCTTCCGTCAAGGTCTGTAAAGGTCAGCACCTTGTCGCCTATCAGAAAGTTCCTGTTCGTCGCATAAAGCGAGTATTCCTCGAATTTGCTTATCTTGTATTTTTTATATCCGAATTTCTCGAAAAGTCCTCTGAGCTCCAGCGTGGCTCGTTCATCAGGTCTGAGATTGTATTTCATATTCGCTCCCCCTTTGCTTTATCACATTAAAGTGTTACTTGATTACTGTAATAACAGTATACACTCTGCATGCTGTTATGTCCAGTCTAAATTCAAAAGAATCCTTAGAAAAAGCCGATAAACGGTCATTCACATAATCGACCAAAAGAAAAAACCGCCACGATATTGAAATCACGGACGGAGTTTTACTTTTATTAAAGTGAGTCGCATTATAGTTTTCTGAGATCATCCTCTGATATTCCGGTGACTTCTATATATAATATCGCGATCTATTCCTTTGGCTAACATCTGGCTAACATCTTTCCGGCGATCTCAATACCGCCCTCAGAACGTCCTATGGCTTCACCGATCTTCTCACCCTAGGCACGGGCTTTTTCACCAGCAGACCGCTCGCACTCATCTAGATAATCTTAAAGTTTATGTATCTGCCACCCGCCTGTTATCGACGGTCAGCGGTTACCTACACAACAGTTATGAACGATTACCAAAAATATTATTCCAGATCATGCTTTTTAGCATTTTTGCCCGAATATCACATTGAAAAAAATCGTCATTTACCAGAATATCGACTCAGCCTAATTGTCTTTGGTAATTTTTCCTGTCATTCTAGCGATTTCTCGATGTCATTTTACCAAAGCTTGAGTGTCGATCATGGATTCTTGGTATTTTACCTTCTCATACAGGTCATAAAACTGCAATTTTTACCAAAATACCAGATGCCGGAACCCAGTCTTGGTATTCGCCACGTCCATCATGCACAAGCTCCTTTTTTCAAGATGCTCATCAGCAGATCCACATTCAGCGTTTTCTGTTTATCACAGAAGCCAGGTATGCCGCTCCGAAACCATTGTCGATATTGACGACTCCGACTCCGTTGGCACAGCTGTTGAGCATCGAAAGTAGAGCTGAAAGTCCTCCGAGATTCGCGCCGTACCCTATGCTCGTCGGCACTGCTATGACCGGCACGTCCACGAGACCTCCGACAACGCTTGCCAGAGCGCCTTCCATACCTGCTATGACGATCACGACATCTGCAGCCCTTATCCTGTCGAGCTTGTCGAACAGCCTGTGTATACCTGCAACGCCCACATCGTATATCCTGTCCACTCTGTTGCCCAGCATCCCGGCTGTCACTGCAGCTTCCTCAGCTACCGGTATGTCAGCAGTTCCGGCCGTTATCACCGCGACCGACCGTCTCTGCTCCATAGTCTCCTCACCGTCAGATTCCATATCCCTGACCGCTATGATACGTGCAGTCTCATAGTATTCCGCATCGCTGAGCAGTTCCTTCACCGCCTTATAATCTTCCGCGGTCGCTCTCGTTCCCATGATATTGCCGCCGTTTTTCACAAGCTCAGCCATGATCTGCGCGATCTGCCGCGGTGTCTTTCCCTGACAGAACACCACTTCAGGGAATCCCGTCCTCACTGCTCTGTGATTATCCACATTGGCAAAACCTATATCCTTGAACGGCAGATCACGCAGCTGCTCATACGCATCGTCCACTGCCAGACCACCGTCCTTTACTTTTTCCAGAACTTCCTTTATATATTTTTCTTTCATCGCATCCCGTCCTCCGTCACTCTATCACCCTTTTTTCACTCACGACCAGCACCGGCCTGATGTCATGTTCCTCTGCAGGGACACCATCCGTTATCTGAAAATCATAGCACACTGCCGCAGTCATACATTCTCCGTATTTTTCAAGGAACCTGTCATAGTACCCGCCGCCGTATCCGATCCTGTCACGTTTTTCCGAAAAAACCGCGCCCGGCATAACCACGAGCGTCTCGCCTCCCGGCACCAGCACATTTTCCGAATCGGGCTCCCGTATACCGAAAGCCCCGCTGATGAGTGCGGTTTCCTCACCATACAGATGAAAATGCATAACTCCATCTCTGACCCTGGGCAGCCAGACGGTCTTGCCGTCAGCCCGCGCCCTTTCCATTATCAGAGTCACATCCACCTCGTTCCTTATAGGCATGTAAAGGCACACGTTTTCTGCACGTCTGTACTGTTCAGTGTCCTGCAGCCTGCTGCATATCGCCTCGGAATGCAGCTTTACATCATCGTCGCTGAGCGAGCTTCTTA
Organism: Brotomerdimonas butyrica; assembly: GCF_025567305.1. NCBI lineage: Bacteria > Bacillati > Bacillota > Clostridia > Eubacteriales > Brotomerdimonas > Brotomerdimonas butyrica. Next base: position 49,758 of record NZ_JAOQJP010000011.1, on the reverse strand, counting down.
TATCAAGTATTTCTTTTCTCAGTTCTTTTTTGTTCTTCATATCCATATATTATCAGACTTTCCCATGCTTTACAATCCGTTGAAAATATGATATCATGTTATGCAGTAATATTACAACATTTAACAGAAAGGTGGAACCACAAGTGAAAAGAATCAAGACTTTAGTATCACGCGATCTCGAAAAATCTGCTAAGACAGGGGGCTGCGGAGAATGCCAGACTTCATGTCAGTCCGCAAGCAAGACTTCATGCAGCGTTGCTAACCAGCAGTGCGAAAAATGCAAGAACTAGAAGTTCGTTTCAGGATACTGTGACATACTGATATCGATTGCTGCATCTGGGATCCGGATGCAGCTATTTTCTTGTGACCGGGGTAATCCCCGTACATTCTGTTTGATTTGGAAAGGAATATAGGATATACATGGTTCATCAATATAAATTAAACGGCTACAATATCGTGCTGGATTCGGAAAGCGGCTGCATACATACTGTAGATGATGCGGCTTACGATGCGATCGCGCTTTACGAGAACACACCCGCAGAAGAGATAATCTCGACGATCAGTCAGCGCTACGACATATCAGAGGCTGACGTACAGGAGATCCTCGACGATATAGAGACGCTGAAAAAAGACCACCAGCTCTTTACAAAAGACCTGTTCTCCGGACAGGCCGGCCTGTTCAAGGAACGTCAGTCCGTAGTCAAGGCGATCTGTCTCCATGTTGCACACGCGTGCAATATGACATGTGAATACTGCTTTGCAGGCAAAGGTGAATATCACGGCGAGCAGGCTATCATGAGCTACGAAGTCGGTAAGCGCGCACTTGACTGGCTGATCGAAAACTCAGGCACGCGACGCAATCTCGAAGTCGATTTCTTCGGCGGCGAACCGCTGCTCAACTTCGACGTCGTCAAGCAGCTCGTTGCATATGGCCGTTCTCAGGAAAAGATACACGACAAGAATTTCCGCTTTACGCTTACGACCAACGGTATGCTCCTCGACGACGAGGTGATCGAATTCGCCAACAGAGAAATGAGCAATGTCGTGATAAGTCTGGACGGCAGGAAAAATATAAACGACAAGGTCAGAAGGACTCACGGAAACGAGGGCACGTACGATATGATCCTGCCTGCTTTCAAGAAGCTCGCTGACTCAAGAAACCAGCAGAACTACTACGTGCGCGGCACGTACACTCACTATAATACGGATTTTGCAGACGATATACTGCACATGGCTGATCTCGGCTTCAAGGAGCTGTCCATCGAGCCTGTAGTTGCGCCTGCAGATGCGCCTTATGCGCTTCAGGAATCCGATATACCTAAGCTGCTTTCCGAGTATGAGCGACTGGCATGTGAGATGCTCGATCGCAAACGTGAAGGCAAAGGCCGCGATTTTACATTCTATCACTATATGATAGATCTGACAGGCGGGCCGTGCATCGTCAAGCGTATCTCCGGCTGCGGCGTCGGCACTGAATACGTCGCTGTTACTCCGGCAGGCGACCTGTATCCATGTCATCAGTTCGTCGGAGACGAGAAGTTTCTGCTCGGAAATATCTACGACGGCATCACGAACGCATCGGTATGCGATGAATTCAAAGGCTGCAATGTATATTCGCACAGCGAATGCGCCGACTGCTTCGCCAAACTCTACTGCAGCGGCGGCTGCGCTGCTAACGCATATCACACGACGGGTTCGATAACAGGCGTGTATGACATGGGGTGCCAGCTCCATAAAAAGAGGATCGAATGTGCCATCATGCTCAAAGTCGCAGAGATGTGCGAAGATCTGTAGGAATTTAAAAAATCTCAAAGAATCGAAAACGGCAGTATCTCCTGATTTGACAGCAGGAATACTGCCGTTTTTTATTTTTCCAGCCGCAATGCCTGATATGATTTTTGAAATAATAATACCCCTGTTAGATATCCTCAACACGATTTCAGAAAAAAATGTTATAAATATATCACTTTTAGTGTTGACCTTCTCATATTCAAGTGATATATTTATAACATCGCAAGTGCGAAATATGTAACATCAAGGAGAGAATCATGAATAAAAAGGTAACATTAAGAGAGCTTGTTGGTGCACGTATCGTGCTGACAATTTGTATTGCAGCATATTACTGGTGCTGGGCCAGAAACAGCTGGGAAAATTATTTTTCCTCTATACAAAACTGCGTTGCAATATTTGCTTTTTGTTTTTTCTGTTTCCTGGCTATACGTGAAAAAAAATACAAGAAAGAGATCACAGATGAAATGGCGGCTGCAAATCTAAAACGTTGCGATTCGATCTGCTACAAGATCGTAACGGTATTAATCGTCTGTATCGGATTTCTGTCCGCTATTTTAAGATTTACAGTATCCCCGGAAGTGATCGGATATATGCTGGTCGGCACACTGGTACTGATGTCAATTATAAGAACTATCCTATTCTGCTATATGGATATAAAGGGGGTTTAAAATAGTGCTCGTAACTAAAATCAAAGAATATCGTGAGCAGGCAGGTTATAAGCAGAGCGAACTTGCGGAGCTTGTCGGTACAAGACGAGAAACGATCGTTCATCTTGAAAACGGCAGATATAATCCCTCCCTTAAATTGGCTATGTCTATTGCGAAAGTATTCCATGTGACCGTTGAGGACTTGTTTGAATTTGTAGATGAAGAAAAGTAAAACGTCTCCAAGTATATCAGCGATAATCCACGAAAACAGGGCGCCGCTATAATGATCATAAATCTTTATAGCGGCGCCCATCATTTTTAAACTAAAGCACTGCAATGATCACCACCAGCGCTGTCGACAGCTGAATACATGTCACACTGCAACCTAAATCCAGTCTGAAATTTGACCTATATGGATCAAAGTTCTTACAGACCTATATCTCACCCTTCCTGAACGCTTCTATCATCACTGCCGTGATGCTCATATCGTTTTTCATCTGCGGGATCTCATCTCTATGCATCCATACTGCTTCTGAAAGCTCGCTGCGATCAACTGTGACAACATCACTGCCATCGAGCGATGCGAAGAATCCCGTGATCAGTGAATCAGAAAATCCCCACGGCTGACTGCCGAAATATTTCAGATCTTTCACCTTCAACCCGACTTCCTCCATCACTTCACGCTGCAGAGCACCTTCGACCGATTCGCCTATCTCCACAAAGCCCGCGATCAGCGCCAGTCCTTTATACGGTCTTCCTGCATATCTCGTGACGAGCAGTCTGTCTCCGTCTGTTATAGCAGCCATTATCACCGGGGAAATACGCGGATACTGGATATTCCGGCATTCAGGGCATATCATCGCACGTTCCTTATCGGAATGCTCCATAACACTTCCGCAGCAGCCGCAGTACCGGTGTTCTCCATACCAGTGATCCAGATGTCTGGCAGTAACTGCTGCAAGCGCCGGCCATCTCTCATGCCTGTCATACAGTTCACGTATATCGACGTATTCCATTCCCTCGGGACTTCCTTCCGGGATCCTGTCTGCCATAGCTTTTCCCGGAATCAGGAACATCGGTGACTCATCGACTGAGAAAGCATAAACTGCCTGATCAGCAATCTCGCTGGCTTCGCCCTGCAGCTGCCCTATCACCGGCAGGCTCAGTCTGCCATTCTCATTGCACACGAGGACTTTTCCTCCTCTGAATGTAAAAAATACAGAATCAGATCCGACTCGAGCCATGTTTGCCTTTGCAAATGAATTGTCGAGAAAATGCGGAGCTATTTCATGTATCACTTGTATTCACCCTCCTTGGTTTAGTTACAAGAAAAGAGGCTGTGTCCGGCATAATGCCGGAACACAACCTTCTTGTCATTCAGATTATTATACTGCCACAGTGCAGACTAGTTGTTTTCTGCCTTGTACTTTTCGAGAGCTTCTGCGAGCTTAGGGATGATAACTTTTACGTCACCAACGATTCCTAAATCAGATACTTCGAAGATAGCAGCTGTATCGTTCTTGTTGATTGCGATTACGCACTCTGAGTTTTCCATACCTGCGATGTGCTGGATAGCACCTGAGATACCGCAAGCCATGTACAGTTCAGGTCTAACTGTCTTACCAGTCTGACCAACCTGTCTGTCTCTTTCGATCCATCCTGCATCAACGTTTGCTCTTGATGATGAGATTTCTCCGCCGAGTAAGTCAGCAACCTTCTTTAATTCGCCGAAGAACTCAGGTGAACCGATACCTCTTCCGCCTGATACCAGAACCTTAGCTTCTGTGATATCAACAGCTTTCTTAGTATCTTTAACTACTTCCTTGATAGTTACGTTCATGTCTTCAGGAGTGAAGTCTACCTTGAACTCCTCAACAGTTCCCTGCTTGCCGGCAACAGGAGCGATCTTCTTCATTACTCCAGGTCTTACTGTTGCCATCTGAGGTCTGTAATCAGCGCATCTGATCGTTGCCATTACGTTACCGCCGAATGCAGGTCTTGTCATCTTTAATGTAACGTCGTCCATGCCAAGTCTCTTAGCGATCGAATCTGTATCTGCAGTTGAAGTTGCATGTAAGAAATCGAAGTACTTGTTCATGTCGATGTCCAGGTGAGTACAGTCAGCAGTCAGTCCAGTGTGAACTCTTGCTGCTACTCTTGGAGCGAGGTCTCTACCGATCGAAGTTGCTCCGAACAGTACGATGTTAGGGTCATAGTTCTTGATAACTGCTGTTAATGCCTTTGCATAAGGCTCAGTCACGTATTCCTCGAGCATAGGATCTTCTACTACGATTACACCGTCAGCTCCAGCTTCGATGAGTTCCTGTGCTCTGTCTTTAACATTGTTTCCCATGAGGACTGCGTAAACTTTTTCCTTAAGATCAGCAGCCAATATCGTTGCTTCACCGAGAAGCTCCAGAGTTACCTTGGCAATGTTGCCATCTCTCTGCTCTGCTATTACATATAAATCTTTGCTCATTTTTACGAATCCTCCCAACTAAATAATATGCTTTTCTTCCATCTTAGCTATGATTGCAGCAACGGCTTCGTCAGGGCTAACATCTAACTTAGTTCCTGCACCCTTAGCCATCTTACCGAATGAAGTTACAACCTTTGTAGGTGATCCATTAAGTCCGATGAAGTCTGGGTTTAAACCGTCTTTTAAGTCATCAAAGCCCCATACAGTGATATCTTTTGCATAAGCATCGATAACGCCGCCAGCGTGCATGTATCTTGGCTCAGCTAATTCCTGCAGTGCAGTGATGAGGCAAGGAGTCTTAACGTCGATCATGTGATGTCTGTCTTCGTACTGTCTTCTTACCGTTACTACATCTCCGTTAACGTCGATTTCTTCTGCATATGAAACCTGTGGGATTCCGAGGTTTTCAGCGATCTGCGGACCTACCTGAGCAGTATCTCCGTCGATAGCCTGTCTTCCTGTGATTACGAGATCGTATCCGATCTTCTTCAGTGCAGTTGAGATGATGATTGCTGTTGCGCAAGTATCTGAACCGCCGAATTCTCTTGCTGAAAGCAGGTATGCATCGTCGCATCCCATTGCAAGAGCTTCTCTTAATGCTACGTCAGCCTGTGGAGGTCCCATGCAGACAACTGTAACAGTTCCGCCTACTTTTTCCTTAAGCTGAAGCGCTGCTTCTATACCTGATTTATCGTCATGGTTGATGATGCTAGGAACACCATCTCTGATCAGTCTGTTAGTTTTAGGATCCAGTTTTACTTCGTTTGTGTCCGGAACCTGCTTTATGCACACTACTATTTTCATTGTTAATTTCTCCCTTCACACTACTACTTTATTTTCATTGATCCTGAAATTACCATCTTCATAACTTCTGATGTTCCTTCATATATCTCTGTGATCTTAGCATCTCTTAATGCTCTTTCTACAGGATATTCTCTGCAGTAGCCGTATCCGCCCATGAGCTGTACAGCTTCTCTGCACACCTGGTTAGCTACGTCTGAAGCGAATAACTTAGCCATTGCAGCTGCAGGACCGTAGTTTTCGCCAGCATCCTTAGTGCATGCTGCTCTCCATGTGAGGAGTCTTGCTGCGTCGATCTTAGTCTGCATGTCAGCTAATTTGAACTGAGTTGTCTGGAATGCTGCGATCGGTCTTCCGAACTGCTTTCTTTCCTTAACGTAAGCGAGAGCTTCGTTTAATGCCCCCTGTGCAAGACCTACTGCCTGTGCAGCGATACCGATTCTTCCGCCGTCGAGAGCCTTCATAGCGATCTTGAAGCCCTGTCCTTCTTTACCAAGTCTGTTAGCTGCAGGTACTCTTACGTTTTCGTATGAAACTTCGCAGTTTGAAGCTGCTCTGATACCCATTCTCTTGATGTTTTCACTTACTGTAACTCCAGGAGTTCTGTTGCCTTCGTCATCCTTGAGAGGTACGATGAATGCTGAGATACCCTTTGTTCCGATAGTCTTGTCAGTTAAAGCGAAAACGATGCATGTATCTGCAAAACCTGAGTTTGTTGTAAAGATCTTACCACCGTTGATGATGTACTCATCTGTAGCTTCGTCATATACAGCCTGTGTCTGCTGTCCTGCTGCGTCTGATCCTGCATTTGGCTCAGTAAGTCCGTAGCATCCTGACTTTGATCCGTCGATGAGCGGTCTTAAGAATTTCTGCTTCTGCTCTTCTGTACCGAAACCGTCGATGCATGAGCAGCAGAGTGAAGTATGTACTGAAATAGTGATACCAGTACTTCCGTCAACCTTTGATACTTCTTCCATGCACAGTGCATAACTGAGGTAGTCGCCGCCTACTCCGCCGTATTCTCTTGCGTAAGGAATACCCATAAGTCCGTATTTCTGCATCTTTGCAAGCAGTTCCATGCTGTAAACTTCTGTTTCATCCATTTCTTCTGCCAATGGTTTAACTTCATTTTCTGCAAATCTGCGATACATTTCCTGCTGAAGCAAATGTGTCTTTGATAATTTAAAGTCCATTGTTTATCCTCCTAAACTCTCCATTTAAATTTTGCTTACAATCACTTATTTATTTTAGGTCAAATAACAACTTGTGTCAAGCCGCATTTAGTATATATTATAGTGGCTTTTCTGAATATTGTCTACTAATAATTGAAAGAATTTTTTAAATTATTGACATGCTGAATTCCGCGTACTAATATGTTAACAGGTTATCGTTAAAGTTAAAAAATGTGTATTCTGCATACATCAGGAAAGGAGTAAAAAATCATGTTTGAGACTCTTAAGTATGAAGTAAAAAACAACATCGGCTACATCACGATCGACAGACCGGAAGCGCTCAATGCGATATCGATGACAGTGCTCAAAGAACTGCATTCTGTGTTCGAACAGGTCAATGACGATCCTGAAGTAAAAGTGGCTATCCTCACCGGTAACGGCAAAGCGTTCGTTGCAGGAGCCGACATCGCCCAGATGTCACAGCTCACAGGTGTAGAAGGCCATGATATGATAAAATACGGTGCCGGCGTCATGGATCTTATCGAAGCTATCGATAAACCTGTCATCGCGGCAGTCAACGGTTTCGCACTCGGCGGCGGATGCGAGCTCGCGATGGCCTGCGATATCCGCATCGCTTCCGAAAAAGCAAAATTCGGACAGCCTGAAGTCAACCTCGGTATCATACCTGGTTTCGGCGGTACTCAGAGGCTCCAGAGACTCATCGGCAAAGGCATGGCAAAATACCTGATCATGACAGCTGAGCTGATCGGCGCTGAAGAAGCTCACCGACTCGGCCTCGTCGAAAAGGTCACTGCTCCGGACGAACTCATCCCTGCATGCGAAGAGATCGCCAGAACTATCATGAGCAAGGCTCCTATCGCGATAAAGACTGCAAAGAACATCATCAACAAGGGCGCTATGCTTGACGTGCCTACAGCTGTCGCACTTGAAAGCGAAGCGTTCACCGTTCCGTTCTGCTCAGAAGACAGGATCGAAGGAATGAAAGCTTTCCTCGAGAGAAGAGACGCTGAATTCAAGAACAGATAGCGCGATACTTCATCGTACAGAAAAGAGCTCATAGAAAGAAAAAGCTTGTATCCCTGCATTTCATGAGATACAAGCTTTTTGATTTCTGTAATATATGCCGTGCTGATCCCTCACAGCGTTCTGAGCACCTTCATCACGCCGTCGTCATCATTCGATTCCGCCGTATGGCGCGCCGCCTTCATCACCTCCGGATGACCGTTTTTCATGCAGTAGCTCTCACCGCACGCATGCATCATCCCGAGATCATTGAGATAATCGCCGAAAGCCATCGATTCTTCCGCTGTTATCCCGTATCTTTCCTGGATCTGCCTTATAGCGTTCCCCTTATCGACAGATGCATTTGAAATGTCGAGCCAGTTGCTCCCGGATACCACTGCGCTGAGATGCTTTCCGATGCCGCTGAACACTTCAGATGACTTTTCGGCTGCATCTATGTCAAAGTATATCGCGATTTTTACTATCGAATCCCGATGTACCATCTCTTTGAGCGCTTCCATATTCTTGACGAAAGCATGCCTCTTATAGTAAAGCAAAGCGCCGTTTTTGCCGCCGTCTGCACTTTCCACGAGATATGCGGACTCTGCACCGCACAGTATCGGATGAGCATGAGGTATGCCAGCGATGATATCAAGGCACTTTATTATGTCCTGCTCTTCCATCACATCTCTGTAGATCATCTCTCCGTGTTCGAACACCAGCGCGCCGTTCTCAGCGATGAATATCAGACTGTCGACGGCTTCCCTGAAATCGTGCTCCAGCGTAAAATACTGTCTGCCGCTTGCGATCACAGTCCTGATATCCGGATGGCTGTGCACCCACGGTATGAAATCCTCCGGAACTTCATTCGCACTGCTGAGAAGCGTCCCGTCCATATCGACTGCGACCAGTTTTATACTCATCTATTTGCTGTACTGGTCTTCCACCAGTATCTCCGTATCGAGCACGTATTTTGCCTTCAGCTCTGAAAGCGTCGCAAAATGCGGCTGCTGCAGATGTTTCTTCTGCGCATCCCTGCTTTCCCACTGCTCCCAGAGGAACATTCTGTCATCGCGATCGGCATCGAAGAAGAACGCATATCTTATACATCCGTCTTCAACTCTCGTTTTTTCACCTATTTTTTCTGCCTTTACCTCTTCATAGAACTTTCTGCGTGTATTTTCATCCGAAAAACTGTATGTAACATAAAAATTAGTCATTTTGGTTCCTCCATTATCCTTGCGGATATGTACTAATCGTCTAAGCTCTTGTCTGTCGCCCTGTCATAGATTGCCGTGACAGCATCTGACGGCTTCTTGTCGATCAGTGAAGCGATCACTGCGACAATCAGTCCTGCGATGAAGCCCGGAAGCAGTTCGTATATTCCTGTCGAATCCGAAAGGAATACATACCAGAGCACATCGACAGCCGCACCGCCTATAACACCTGCAACTGCACCTCTGTATGTGAATCGTCTCCAGAACAGCGACAGCAGGACTACAGGTCCGAATGCCGAACCGAAGCCGCCCCATGCGTTTTCCACCATATCCATTATAGCCTGTGCACCGGATCCCTTGCTCGACGCGATGAAATATGCGATTACCGCAACGATGAGCACGATGATACGGCCTACCCAGAGGATCTCCTTATCCGAAGCATCCTTTCTGAATATAGGCTTGTATATATCCGAAGTGAACGAACTTGATGCTACGAGCAGCTGCGAGTCGGCAGTCGACATCGATGCTGCGATTATCGCCGACAGCAGGAAGCCTGCGATCAGTCCAGGGAACATCTTTCTGATGAATGCGATGAACACCATCTTCTGCGATCCCGTAGTGAGCAGCTCTTCTGCCAGCACCATTCTTCCGAAGTATGCGATGAGACATGTAGCAGTAAGAGACAGTATTACCCAGATTATCGCCACCGTAGCACTCTTCTTTATCATCGACGGCTTTTCTATCGACATGAATCTAACGAGGATGTGAGGCATACCGAAGTAGCCGAGCCCCCACGCCAGCCCCGACAGTATATCATTGATACTTGCATCGAACACGCCGGTTCCGAATGCACACTCTACCACCTTGCCGCTCACTGCGTCAGTATATGTGTACACAGTTCCGAGCGCGGAAGTGTCCATATCAAGCGTAACCACTGCAACGATCGGCACTGCCAGCAGCGCGAACAGCATCAGGAATCCCTGGAAAAAGTCAGTCCAGCAAACGGCCTTGAAGCCGCCAAGGAATGTATATACCAGTATTATCAGTGCGAATATAGTCATAGCAGCACGATCCGACAATCCCGGGAACACGGTAGTGAACACCGATGTACCGGCAACGAAGCTTGATGCAACGTATATCGTGAAGCATACGAAGAATATCACTGCACAGATTATCTGCAGCGCAGGACTCGACGATGCGAACCTGTTCGACAGATACTGCGGCAGCGTTATAGCGTCATTTGAAGCTCTCGAGAATTTCCTGAGTCTCTTTGCTACAAATATCCAGTTCGCTATGGTTCCGAGTCCAAGACCTATTCCGATCCACATCTGACCGAATCCAAAAGCCAGGATACTTCCCGGAAGTCCCATCAGAAGCCATGCCGACATATCCGAAGCCTGTGCGGAAAGCGCTGTCACCCACGGTCCCATGCTTCTTCCTCCCAGGAAATATTCCTTTTCCCCGGTTCCTTTGCCCTTTATAAAGAATACGATTCCGATAGCCAGAACTACCAGAAAGTAAACTATAAAGGCAACGATTTCATAATTCATTTTTTCCTCCAATTAGTCCTAAAATATTTTTTAGCATAAAAAACCCTTAAATACAAACGATTTAAGGGTCTTAAACCAGTCCTTCCAATAATATCACTTCGGGAATATTTTTGCAACCGGCGAAGATATGAAATTTTTACAGTGCGCTTACAGCACCCGAAGACCGGATTTTTACAGTGCTCTGACTTCTGTCTCCAGAGTTATATCGAGTGCAGCCGCATAGGCTATGTACTTGTCGCATTCCTCGTACGTAAGCATATCTGATGAAAGCAGCCCTGTCTGGTCGTAATCGTCGTTTACGAACATCTTCGTGAACAGCGATCCGCACTGTCCTGTCAGATACTGCTCTCCGGTGATGCCCGCTCTGGCAAACGATTCTTCGCAGCCCGGAGCATAGAGATATGTCTCCACCATTACCTTCTTTCCATCCTTTGTTCCTGTCGCTTCTACTACAAAAGCTCCTTCATCCTTCACAAGGCCTTCATCCAGTATCTCCTTGATCTCGTCATGATACTTAGGTGCAGGCGGAAGGTGTGACACGATCACATCAAACGGTATAAATGTATGTCCTTTATAAGTCTCTTCTTCTCTTTTCAGGAGTCCGGCTCTATAAAGCGGTGTCGAAAACTCTATGCCCACTCCTCCGTATTTGAAGTTTATATTCTTCGCTCCCTTGAAGTGCGTATCCTTGTTAAGTCCCATGTACACAGTCTCATCATGTGCATGCTCCACCAGAGTAACTTCTTTTTCACATCCCTTAAAGTGCCTTGTCACCGGCAGCGAATGCGGTTCTGTCTCTACCAGAACCCCGTCCTTAAGTGCAAATGTAGGATCTGTCATATCTGAAAGTGCAGTAAACGGTGACCACCAGAATGGCAGGAATCTCTTCGCTTCAACACCCTCGTATACCATCATCAGGATATCATCACATGTATCAAGATATCTCATGCTGCTCTTAGTCGCAACACACATCATTCCCGGCGCCGAGCCAGTACCTATTATCGCCAGCTTCCCGATATCTGCGAATTTCTTTCCATATTCATCATACATGATCTCAACACACTTAGGCCACCATTCATCCAGCACGTCTGTTGCCGCAAAATCCTGATAGTTCGCCTTCACTGCGAGAGCTGCATCCAGTACATTAGGGGCAAATCTGATAGGAAGCGCATTGACTATAAGGTCTACGCCTTCTGCTGCCTTTATGATGCTTTCGGTATCATTCGCATCCACATATCTTCCTTCAGCCTTTTTAAGGATCTTTACAAGCTCATCAACAGCTTTATGATCTGCATCTGCGCATATGATTTTTTCCACATTAGGTTCTTCGTCCATCCTCTGTGCAACCGTAGAGCCCTGTGCTCCCGTCCCCAATACTAAGATCTTCTTACCCATTTCATTTCTCCTTTCAGCCATTCTTCCTATACTCATCTTTCTCAATGACTCTGCTTACCAGCGCCAGCACTATTCCTGCCGCCGCCAGGATCAGTCCGCCCCATTTCAGGATGTTCAGGATATCAGGTATATACTCTCCGAACATATCATAGTCATCTGCGCTCCATTCGCCATATTCAACTTCGTACCATCTGAGCCACAGCTGCCCGATGAATGCAAATGCGCCTGTCACCATCATATATACACCTATCCTCAGCGTATCTCCGAACGCCAGCTTCGTCCTGCGGTTGATCGGATGCTTCTGCGGATCCATATTGTACATCCCGCCGTATATACGCTTCACGATCAGATATACCACCGGGCCTGTAGCTGTAGCCACAAGTCCTACGAACAGATAATCAGTTCCGTTCACGAGAAGCGCTATCACCGCTATCAGTATCGGCATCCCTGCGAAAAATGCCAGCCCTGCCTTTCCTCCAGGCATCACGTAAAGTCCTCTGGCTCTTCGCTCCTCTACAGGATATAATTTTCTCAGCTTTATAACTGCGACCGACAGTATTATGTAAAGCGCAAGTATGAACACTACTTCAATATTCACGAGTGTCGTGAAATCCGACTGCGCCAGTATCACTGTAACGACTGCAAGCGATAATATACCTACATAAGGAACGCCTCTATTCTTGCTTACCTTAACAAGGAACTGAGGGCACAGACGGTCATCAGCCAGCACGAAAAATCCTCTCGATCCCGAAGCCAGATACGTGTTGAATATCGCGCACTGTGAAATTATCGCTATCACCAGGAATATATATCCCCATACCGAGCCGAGATGTGTCGTCAGTATCGTGGCATAGCCCACATTGTCACTGCCGAATCCGCCCTCTGTCGACCAGTTCATCCACGAGCCTTCAGGCATGCATGCCAGACCTCCCAGCGTTGGCAGTATATATGTCAGCGCCACGAGAGGCATCGCTATCAGCAGTCCCTTAGGTATGACCTGAGGATTCTTCACTTCTCCTGCCATGTTAGAGATACATTCATAACCGCAGTACATCCATACACAGATGCAGATCCCGCCGCTCAGCCCGTCGAGTATGTTGTAGTCAGGTGGTATCACCGGCATCATCGGATTTGTTTCCCAGTTGATGAATCCGACTGCCGCAACGAGCATGAATGCCAGCAGTATCATTACGGAAAGCGTCGTGCTGACTTTTTCCACTTCTTTTATGCCAAGCAGGTTTATCACTGTAAATATCAGCACCATTCCTATCTTCAGCACCTGATCCGCCAGCGGCGACATCGGTATCAGCTGACTCACATACCCTGCAACGAGCGACACATATGTCCCGTTCGCTATATATGTAGACACCGTTCCCCACCAGCCCGCCTGGAATCCCCAGAACTCTCCGAAGGCTTCTCTGACCCAGACGTACACTCCGCCTTCCGACGGGAGCACCGCACCGCACTCAGCCACAAGATTGCTTATAGGGTAAGCCCATACGATCGGAAATGTTATCAGCAGTATCAGAGTCATCCCCGGACCTGCTTCCGGTATCATCTCCTCTATACCGAATGCACCTGCACCTACCAGACAGTAAAGCATGAATACTATGCCGGTAACTTTGACGTCATATTTTTTCAATCCGGCAACACCGTTCATCGTTAGTCTCTGTTCCATTTACTTTCTCCTGTTTAAAAATATGATATGATTCCTGTTTGCAGCATATACGCTTAAGTTCCACCTCCTCTTCAAAGCATTTCCGGCAGCTGCACCGCCTGTCGTCTGCCTTTCATGTCATGATTTTACTGTAATTTCTGAATTTTTTGCAATAGCACAATGGTGTTATTCATGTTTTTGGAACCAAAAGATCATTTTTATACAAAGAACTGCACCTGAACGGCACGTCCGGCCGCCTCATGCAAAAGTCCGCAGTTCCATATGCGTCATACTTTTGCGGACTGCTGCACTTTTATGGTACAAAAAATACCCGGCAAGCCGGGCATATGGATATCTGCATATCAGTTTATTTAAGATTCGAGACTTTCACGATTATTTCATGTCTGCTCTGAGTCTCCGTTTTTCGGAAGATATTGTTGACGTGGCGTTTCACGGTATTCTCGGATATTGAAAGCTCAGCTGCTATCTGAGGATTGCTGAGTCCTCTGTTCAGAAGGAGCAGCACTTCCCTTTCTCTTCCGGAGAGCTCATACCGGTCCGAGATGATCCCGACCGCTTCATCCGTAGCCACCTGCGCAGATCGTATCTTCAGCGGATCCTTCTTGTAAAAATAGTATATCGACGCCGCATTGAATATCGCATACATCAGGATCAGCGGGTCACCTCCGTATATTTCCATCAGATTCTCCTCTGATTTGTACCAGGTGCTGTAATCCCAGTATACGATCCACAGCATATATCCGACCAGAAGAAGCGCCATCACAAGCGTAAGCGTGCGATACCTGCTTTTCCGGTATTTTTTCATCAGCATATATATGCACCTTATGCTCACTGCTATTATAAAACACACGTACCCCGTGTTGAGAGCCTGAAGGATCACCTTCCCCGAGACATGCTCCATATGCAGCGCATAAGTGTCATATCGCCCCTCAAAGATCGAAAGTATCTGTGAAAGCACAAGGTATACAGCCGATATGATGCAGACCTGCTTTACATTTATCGTCTTTTCAGCATTTATAAGGACTATAAGCGCATATACCCACGCTGTTGTAAGTATGCAGAAAAACGTATCTGACAGCGTGATAAGCGCGAACACGACGCTGCCTGATGCGAACTCCGACATAAAATAATACGTTATGAAATCGAGTATCATAAATATAAATATCGAACATACGAAAAGAAAAACAGCTCTGTGCTTTCTGTCCTTTTCTCTTATGTTGAGGATCAGCATAAGCGTCATCGTGATGCCGCCCATTATTATGACTGCTACATATAAAAAAGTATACACACTGCTTATCAAAAAAGTCATAATTTTCACTCCTTAGTCATAATTTGATTTTACCCTACTTCCCTGTAAAAAGTCAATCCTAATAGCTCATCATGCTTGTTTTGAAAGCTCCGGATCATCTCGGTCGTATTTATCATAAAAAACAGCAAAATAGTACTTTGAATGTGTTGTATAATTATAAAAAGAGAAAAACTGCACTTTTGCAGTATGACTCCATTTTTAAACTGACAAATCAATGGAAGGAGTGAAATTGTGGATGACAGTATAGCATCACATAATATTAACAGAAATCAGCATCTAAAATCAGAAAAGAAAATTTTAAGACTATCTTTTGTCGGCAGCACCCTGTTTCTCCTGTCGGAGGTAGCGGCTGCTGTTCTCACACATTCTCAGGCAGTCCTGATGGATTGTATCTATGACCTGGTGGACCTGGCCATGCTGGGGCCGTTCATGATCCTGATCCCGAAGCTTTACAAACCTGTAACGGAAAAATGGCCGTACGGGTTTTCGCAGGTGGAATCGCTATTCATAGTCATAAAATGCGGACTCCTGCTGTTTCTTGACATACAGCTTCTGGCAGACAGCATCAAGCTCATCACAGGCGGCGGCCATCTTGTAAACGCCGGCGCAGTGGCAGCATTCGAGCTGTTCATATCGGTTTCATGTATCGCGATGTTCTTCGTGCTCAGACATATGAACAAACATTTTTCATCACCTACAGTGAATGCTGAGCTTTATATATGGAAGCTCGATGCGTACAGCACAGGCGGAGTCGGACTGGCGTTCCTGATACAGCTGGTGCTCCAGCAGACGTCTGTTTCATGGATATGCCCGTATATAGACCCTGTGATCGCTGCGGTAATGGCCGTTATACTTGCTAAAGAACCGATCGTCATGATATGGGATGCTGTCAGGAGCATCATACTGGCTGCACCTAAAAAGGAGAGCATCGAAAAGATACGTTCGATCTCAGGAGAGATCCTGGACAGGTTCGGCTTTCAGATAGATTTTCTGGATGTAGTGAAGACCGGCAGAAAGGTATGGATAGATATATATGTGACTCAGGAAAACGACCTTATCAGCATTTCAGAGCTGAAAGAGGCACATGATGCGATCGTCTCCAGACTCAAAGGTGAATACGAGGATATCGTCGTCGAACTGATACCTGAGCTGGATCCTTTGGATGCGGTCTCAAACCATACGCACCGCCATAAAGCAGATGTACTGCGGCACCAAAATCAGCTTGACTGATTTGACTGATACTTGCAAAAATAACAAATACCAACCTGCCTGTCATATAGGCCCGGTTGGTATTTTTAATTGATTTTTCTGTCGAAACGCCTCAGTTATGCGCTTATACACTGTCGAGAACATTGCCTTTTATCAGCAGATCCGCCATCTGTTTGCCGCCGAGCGTCCATATCAGATCACCCGGCTGTATGATCGTATCGATATCCACATTCAGTATAGTGAGGTTGCCACGCTCAATACCTATGATCGTACCTCTGTACTTGTCGCGCATATGGGAATTCTTTATTGATTTCCTGCTGAACTCCGAACCCTGGCTCACATTGATCGGACAGCATATCAGCTGCTTTTCAGGCGCTATTCCATAGAAAGTCTGCCCGTAAATATAATCCTTGAGAGTTATGTCGTCCCTGTCCGTGTATTCGATACACTCATCTTTTTCCAGCAGTATCGTGCAGGCGTCGATTTCCGCACTTGTGCCCATCATGTGAAGTATATCTCCCTCGAGTACTACTTCATCAGGAGTCGGCAGATTGATATACTTGTCACCTCTTATGATCTTTATTATAGTTACTCTGAAGGCTCTGCTCTTTGTAAAGTCGTAGATCGTCTTGTTTTCAACTGTATCGGTCACCTGAAATTCAGCAACCAGCAGTTCTTCGTTCAGCCAGCTGTACTTCTCGTCTCTGCCTCTTTCTCGCTTCTGCTTGGCAAGAGTGCGCTCCGAGAAATTTTCCATGAAACGGAGCTCCATGTTTATCGTCACGCCTTTTAAATAATCCGATCTGATAAGCAGTACTACTGCTGCTGCTGACAGAAGAAGCAGTATCACGAACGGTATGTGATATATCTTTCTGAGCACCAGAGTTACAAAGCATGCAGCTATCAGTATCCTGACCGTCTTGAGCGTGAGCAGCGGAAGCTTGTTGGATCTCTGCTTGAGCCACAGCTTTATGAACAGCGCATCGTTCGTTCCATGCATCATGCTTATAAACGGGATCATCACGCCGCATGTCACTACCGCAGTTATCAGATCGGCAAATATCTCCGAAGATACATACGTGTCTACAAGCGGCTTCAGCTCCTGTATGCCTAACCAGTATATTATATACATGACTACCGAACAGATGAGCGTCCTGGACAACACCTTCTTGATGTATTTCGACCAGTCTTCATCCTTATCCTTGTTACTCCGGTCTTCTGAAGTGTTTTTCTTGATGAATACCCACAGCTTATCCGGCAGCTTTTCATCGAGGAATTTATACACACTTGCTGAATTCTTGATGAACAGAGGTGTCGTGAACGTCGTGATCACGGATACACACACTACGACCGGATATAGGAAGTCACTGATCACTCCCAGACTCGATCCCAGTGTAGCGATGATAAAAGAGAATTCTCCTATCTGAACCATACTGAAGCCTCCTCTTATCGCCGTGTGCAGCGACTGACCGGAAAGAAGTATGCCGATCGTCGAGAATATCATCTGACCCAGTATCGTCGCAACAGTTATTATCAGGATAGGTCCTATATATTTCACGAGCAGCTCCGGCTGTATCATCATTCCCACAGACACGAAAAATACCGCGCCGAAAAGATCCTTGATAGGTTTCGTGAGCCTTTCTATATAGCCTGCACGCACCGTTCCTG
The DNA here is from genome assembly GCF_025567305.1 of Brotomerdimonas butyrica. NCBI lineage: Bacteria > Bacillati > Bacillota > Clostridia > Eubacteriales > Brotomerdimonas > Brotomerdimonas butyrica. Next base: position 31,819 of record NZ_JAOQJP010000011.1, on the reverse strand, counting down.
CCAGGATCGACCCTGCCATGAATGCGCCCAGCGCCTCTGAAAACCCGATGAAATCCGCTATCACCACCATGCCAAGGCATATCGCCAGCGACACGATCACCATCAGCTCGTCGTTCATCAGCTTGGATACCTTGTTGAGAAAGCTCGGTATCAGGTATATGCCGAGTATCAGCCATATTACAAGATACATCAGCAGAAGTCCTATCTCTTTGAATGTCGCCACCCCGGATGCCGCCTGACTGACCGAGATAGTCGACAGTATTATCATCATGAATATACCCGCAATGTCTTCTATCACGAGCGTGCTGAGCACCAGCTGCGCGAAACGTCTTTCCTTCAGATCGTACTCCTCGTATGCTTTGAGTATTATCATCGTCGATGACATCGACAGCATCCCTCCGAGAAAGATGCAGTCCATCTTCGCCCATCCAAGCATATATCCGACACCTGCACCGATGAATATCATCGACAGCATGACCGTCATTGCCACTATCACCGCGCTGCCTCCGACTGTTGCCAGCTTTTTAAAGCTGAATTCCAGTCCAAGTCCGAACATAAGAAAGACTACACCTATGTTGGCCCAGACTTCTATATCTGCGACCTCCACAACTGTAGGCATGTATGAAAAATGCGGGCTTATCAGAAAGCCGGCAACGATATAGCCTAAAACTACAGGCAGCTTTATTTTCCTGAATATAAGAGTTACTATTCCTGCCACGATCAGGATCAGGGCCAGATCTGAAATCAGATTGTCAAGATGCAAAGAACTCCTCCCTTCTGTATGTTAAGAAATATCTGTCTCCTCTCTGTCAAATATCACAAAGAACTCAGTCCCCTTGCCGACCTGACTCTCTACCTTTAAAGCCGCTCCGAAAAGAACCGCTATATGCTTTACGATAGATAAGCCGAGACCTGTGCCTCCGGCTTTCTTGGACCTTGATTTATCTACTCTGTAAAAGCGTTCAAACAGCCTGTCATGATGCTCCGGCGCAATACCTATGCCCTCGTCTCTGACACTCACTACTGTTTTGTCATTTTCATTATAGACCTTCACCCAGACATGGCTGTGTTCATCCGAATACTTTATAGCGTTTTCGACGAGATTCACTATCATCTGTCTGAACCGGTCGACTGATCCGCTGATCTCCGCCGATCTATCCATATCGGTTATTATCTCTATATCCTTTTTCTCCGCTATGGGATCGAGCGTCTCCAGCGTATCGGCAACAGCCTCGCTCACATTGAACATGTCGTGTTCCGTGCTGCGCTTGTTTTCTATGTCTGACAGCACCAGAAGATCCTGTATCAGTCGCTTCAGACGTGCCGTCTCGATAGCTATTATATCTATGAATTTAGTCCTTATCTCCGGGTCTTCAGCTGCGCCGTCCTGCAGTGTCTCGATAAAACCGGAAATAGATGTCAGCGGAGTCTTCAGCTCATGACTCACATTTGCCACGAACTCCTTTCTTATCGCCTCTGCCGTTTTGCTTTCCTCCATGGCTTTCTCCATCTGCCTGAGTTTCAGTGAATACGGCTTCACTATCCAGAAGTATCCCTGGACAGCCACTGCCGCCATGACTGCTACGTATACTGCGGAAAGCACACTTATGCTGCCTCCGGCAATGCTCAGTATATCGGCATGAGCGCTGTTAGCGCCCGGTACTATATACAGCTTCCATGTAAAAAATATCGCCAGGAAATTTATCGACGCCGCCTCGAATATCAGCGCTAAAAATCTGTTTTTCATTTCACCTTATAACCTTTTCCCCGGATAGTCTCTATATACTGCTCATCGTTGTCGCCGTCCGAAAGCTTCTGGCGCAGGTGACGTATATGGACATCCACAGTCCTCGTCTCCCCTGCATAGTCTATTCCCCATACGCTGTTAAGCAGCTGATCCCTTGTAAACACGTGGCCTCTGTTTTCCACCAGATAGCGCAGCAGCTCGAATTCTTTCAGCGTAAGATCGATGCTGCGGTCTCTGATCTTCACTTCATGGCACTCCACGTTTATGCTAAGATCTCCGACCGATATCACTGTATCGCTCGAGCCGCCAAGATCTGCAGTAGCCTCATACCTTCTGAGCACTGCCTTAATTCTGGCCATCAGCTCACGTATACCGAACGGCTTTGATATGTAATCATCGGCGCCGTATTCAAGTCCCATAACCTTGTCGACCTCTTCAGTCTTGGCCGTGATCATTATTATAGGCGTATTATTGCCTTCGTCTCTCAGCTCTCTGCATATTTCATACCCTGTCTTTCCCGGAAGCATTATATCCAGAAGGATCAGGTCGGGCTTTTCCCTGTGTACCATAGTTATGCCCATTATCCCGTCCTCAGAAGCGATACCGTCATAACCGTTTGTCTTCAGATTGTAAAGTATCAGCTCACGTATATTCGGTTCATCTTCTATGATAAGAATTTTCTTCATAAATGAATATCTCCCAGGTCTTTGTTAGAAATATGCTACTTTTATGTTATTATAACATTTTTTCCTGCTTTACTCAACTTTAGACTTCACTGCATTGAAATTTGTATTTGTTATCACCGCGTCTGCAATATTCGTGCAGTAATCGCCGATCTTCTCTATATCATGTATCACGTCTGTGTATATCACGGTGAATTCAGGAGAACATTTCTTCTGCGTCAATCTTACCATGTGATGTGCCCTCAGCTCTTTCTCTCTTGCGTTCATGCTCTTTTCAAGTCGGGTCACTCCCTCTGCTATATCCCTGCTGTCCTTTTCAAGCGCAGTCACACTGTCATCGGCCATACGCTTTGCCAGATCGAAACAGCTGTATATTTCAGAATATGCCTCATCGGAGAATTCGTATGACTTCTTTATTTTCTCATCTGCAAATTCTGCAATGTTCCTGCAGTGATCTCCTATATGCTCTATATCCGCTGCAATGTGCATCAGGTGAGATATCTCCAGTCCCTGCTCCTCTGTATTGCTGTCATTTGACACCATAGCCGAAAGGTAATTCAGTATCTTTCCCTGAAGTTCATCGACAGTATCTTCAGTCTCCATGACTCTCTTCACTGCTTCACTGTCGTTTTCTATGAATGCCTTCTGTGAATCGACGATCATGCTGAACGTCATTTTGCCGAGTCTCACAAGCTCAAGTACAGCCAGATGGATCGCAGCGAACGGCTGTTCCAGCACATTATTATCAAGATATACAGGGTCCGACGGCAGTCTGTCCAGCTCTTTGCCCGGAACGATCTTGGTAACGACCTTTACAAGAACGCCTATAAGCGGCAGGAACCATATGGTATTGAACAGATTGAAGCAGAGATGCGCATTCGCGATCTGCCTTGATATCACATCGACCTCAGCACCTGACGGCGATATGAACTGTATGAACTTTGCATAGTAAGGTATGAACCAGATGAACAGCAGAGTTCCCGTAAGATTGAATATAACGTGTGCTGCCGCAGTCCTCTTTGCCGTCACCGACGCTCCTATCGATGCAAGCACCGCTGTGATCGTCGTTCCTATATTGTCTCCGAACAGTATCGGCAGCGCTCCCTGCAGGCCTATTATGCTCGTTACGCCATCAGGTCCTGCTGTAGACGCCAGATTCTGCAGGACAGCTATAGTCGCTGAGCTGCTCTGTACAACGACAGTCATGCATGTTCCCAGCAGCACGCCGAGTACAGGTATATCATGCACCTGCATCATCAGATCGACGAACACCTGTGAAGCCGCCAGCGGTTTCATCGTGTCACTCATTATATTTATTCCCACGAACAGGACCCCGAACCCGAATACAGTCTGTCCTATGTATGAAATCAATTCTTTCTTTTTGAAGAAGAAGTACATTATGAATCCTGTCGCCACGAACAGCCATGCATAGTCGCCTATATCGAATGCTATCAGCTGAGCTGTGATAGTCGTTCCGATATTCGCACCCAGTACAACACTTATCGCCTGCGGCAGCTTCATCAGTCCTGCGCTGACGAATCCGATCACCATTACGGTTGTCGCACTGCTGCTCTGCAGCACGGCGGTGACCAGCGCACCGGCTAACGCCCCCATAACAGGGTTTCTCGTAAGCATCGCCAGGATGTTCCTCATTTTGTCACCTGCAGACCGCTGCAGGCCATCACTCATAAAATTCATTCCGAAGATAAACAGCGCCAGCCCGCCGAGCAGCGTTATTATCATCTGTACAGTTTCATTGTTCATTGTTCTACACCTCACCTGTAAACAGTATTTATCTACTATTGTTTTCTCTGCATTAAATATTAGATTCATATCGGTGAGGCGGAAAGCTTCTGTAAGTTAACTCGTCGTTAATTTTATGTAAAGGCTCAGACATTCAATGTAAAGCATGCGTAAAACGGCAGCCTCGTCCGGCTGCCGTTTTATCATATATGTCTGCTATACGCTTTTTCTGTTTTTTTATCCCGTCTGCACACTGTAAGCGATCGGCACTTTGTCACGAATGTTTCTCGCCATCATCTTTTATAGCTCTGAAGTTTATGTCCTTGAGCACTGCATTGGCGATATTGTCGCAGTTATCGCCTATCTTCTTCAGATCATTGACGATGTCCGTATACACTACGGAAAACTCAGGAGAACACTGTTTCTTGTTCAGACGCCTCATATGCTTTTCCCTGAGGTGTTCCTCCATGTCCGCCATTTCCTCCTGCTGTTCCTTTACATGCCTTGCCAGAAGAGTATTGCCCGTATTCAGCGCCTCTATCGAATCGCTGACCATCTTGCTCCCATGATCAAAGCACTGATATATCTCTGCACATGCGGAATCCGAAAAGCTGTATCCCTTAGTTATCTTGTCCACTGCAAAATTTGCTATATCCTTGCAGTTGTCACCTATATGCTCTATATCAGACGCCACATGCATCAGTCCTGATATCGTTACGGACTGGTGTTCCGTAACAGTTTCAACAGGGAATATCGATGAAAGATATTTTACGATCTTGTCCCTGAGGTTGTTTATTATAAGGTCTGTCTCTATTACCTTGTGAGCGGTTTCAAGATCGTTGCCCAGAAATGCCTTCTTTGTCTCAACGATCATCGCAGCTGTCATCTCAGCCATTCTTGCCAGTTCCTTAGTTGCAAGGTAAATAGCTGCAAACGGCTGCTCCAGCACGTTGTAGTCCAGATATACTGTCTCCATCGGGCTCTTTTCCTGATCGTCTCCCGGAACGATCTTCGTAACGACCTTGACCAGCACATTTATAAGCGGCAGGAAGACTATAGTGGTCGCTATATTGAAGCACATATGCGCATTCGCTATCTGCCTCGATATCACGTTCAGCTCGTCTCCGCTCGGTGATATCATCATCACAAAATCCGCGATATACGGTGTGAACCATATAAATATCAGTGTCCCCACGACATTGAATATCGTATGCGAGATCGCTGTCCTCTTGGCGTTTACCGTGCCGCCTATCGATGCCAGCAGCGCAGTAGTGGTCGAACCGATATTGGTCCCGAACAGTATCGGTATCGCTCCCGCCAGACCTATGATACTCGTTACACCGTCAGGTCCCGCAGTCGCAGCCAGATTCTGAAGGACCGCGATGGAGGCAGAGCTGCTCTGTACTATGGTAGTCATCACTGCTCCGACTATGATACCCAGCACCGGTACGTCTGAAACTTTCAGCATCAGATCAGAAAATACAGGACTCTGTGCCAGAGGCTCCATGGCCGCCGCCATGATATTAAGACCTGAGAACAGTATTCCGAATGCGAATATAGCCTGTCCGAAATCCCTGACCTTTTCATATTTAGGCAGGAAAAAGTACATTATGAATCCGACGATGACGAATGCCCAGGAATAATCCCCGATCTGAAATGCAACGAGCTGCGCCGTTATACACGTACCGATATTTGCTCCCATTATTATGCTTATCGCCTGTTTCAGATTCATCAGCTTCGCCGATACAAAACCTATGACCATCACGGTCACAGCTCCGCTGCTCTGCAGCACGGCTGTCGCTGCGGCTCCTGCCAGCACTCCGATAAAGACATTCCTCGTAAGAAGTGACAGGATGCTTTTCATCTTGTCGCCGGCGGCTTTCTGCAGACCGTCACTCATGAAGTTCATCCCGTAGATGAACAGTGCCAGACCTCCAAGCAGCTGCAGTACTATTTTAAGTATTTCTGTATTCATTTTTCCCCCTATCAACAGCATTCCCGAAAAAAGGTAATATACTTTCGTTCGATCCTCTAAATCAAATTATATTGTTAAAGCTATATTAAAAAAAGGGGAGTAACGTTAAGCTTATGTTAAGGTTATGTTAAAAAAGATACAGGTTTTTCACCAGTCTGTTATTTTAAATCATACTTAATCAATAATGCACTGTCCGGCAGTCTATTTTTTTACCTTGATCCCTTCCAGTATCGCCAGCACATCCGCATCCTCCAGGCTTATTTTCTCATCACCGTTTTCCAGTGTGACTGCCACCTGGATCTGTTCATCACCGTCTTCTGTGAACAGTACTGCGATCGGATATCCTACGCTCGTTGCAGTATATCCCCTCCATGTATGAGCGTCTGTCCTGATATCCTCGATATCTTTTCCGTCCTTGTACAGTTCCTTAGACGGCATGCTTAGAGTTCTGTTCTTTCCGGAATATGTAATATGCATCATCGGTTTGCTGAACAAATCCAGCTCGCTGTCTGCCCCTTTGCCGATGCTTACTACATTGGGATCATACCCTTCATCATAATCACCGAAGGTATCCGCACCGTGAAAGGCTTTCCAGCCCTCAGGAACGAAAACTTCTATGTTTCCGCCGTCAAAGGTTTCTCCCCTGACAGATTTCGCAGAGTCGCCACATCCGGCGAACACAAATATCATTACAAATGCCGTGACCATAATGGTCAGCGCCCTGAATTCACCTCTCATATGTCCCTCCTTTTCCTTTTGAAAAAGCGGAGCCATATGATCCCATACAGCCCCGCCTTTTGCGCTTCTAAATTAAGATACTATAAATGCTGTCTCCGCTGCAGCTTCATCAGTCACCAATCAGCTGACCAGTCGGACTCATGCTGGTTGCGGTCATGTTGCCGTCCCCTTCTTCATCTTTAAACAGCACGTGAAGACGGGAATCATCATCCGGACCCGGGAAGTCGACTACCAGGTATCCATCTCCCCAGTCCTTGGTAGACTCTTCATCTTCAACATACTTTACGCCCAGGAACTGTTCCATTTCTTCCGGAGACATCTCATACCACTTGCTGTCGCTCAGCTCATCATACTGCTCCTTGGTAACAGTTGCATTCGGATCGATGCCGTCGTCCTTTTCCTTGTCGCCGCCGCCTCCGCAGGCTGCCAGTGCGAAGCACAGGACCATTGCCATAACTATCATCAGTAATTTCTTTTTCATTTCATCACCTCTTGTTCTCTTATTTCTTTAACGATTTATATACATCCAGCTGAAAGCTGTCTGTTCCAGCTGATATGTCACTGACTCTTCATCTTCCGGACAGATCTGAAGTATGTCAAAGACTCTTATTTTCGGAAAAGCCCTCGCAAAAGACCGCGCCCCACTTCTTTTGCAGCCGTAGCCGCTGCGCCTTTCGCAGCACTCTTTCCAAATGACTTCTTCATATCCGGACTCATGTTTTTTAGACCACCGGTAAATCCTCCCGTCGTCCCTGCAGGCACTCCGCCTGCTCCCTGAGAAAGCTTTTGATTCAGCTGCTTCATGTTCTGCAAAAGCTTTTCTGACGAAAAGCCATCCTTTGCAGCCTTTCGCTGCTCACGAAGCTCAGCATCGGTCCTGTTTCTGCGAAAATACGGGATATCCTTGTTGAGCTCTGCAGCAATAGCCAGGTACTCGTCATCCAGTCCCGGATCATCGTGGATCGTATCGACCGGCTCGTGATACGGCTGCTTCTGCGGAGAGAGCAGGATATCCTCCAGGCTCCGGTCCGTCAGGATCTCTTCGAAAAGAACGTACTTCGACGCCTTGATATTATCCGGATGCATTACCTTTTTGATACGCCACAGTTCATCAAGCCCTTTAGGGTTCAAGAGCATGATACGATAAAATGGAGTGCTTTCCATTTTATCGAAGTCTATCCCCATGTCACGGCTCATAAATCTGTAGCAGGATCGTGTCTTCTCGCGAGTCACGACCATGGCCTGTGCGAATTCTCCGATGCGGGGACCTCCCTCCCGGACCTTTCGCTTCGTATGCTCCCAGGCGTATATCAACGACATGAACTGCACCATCAGCTCTACTTTTACAAGATTCTGGACCGCCAGATCATCAGCTTTGCCTCGGGCGATCTCGCCCATATAAGTGATCTCATCAAGGCTGTTTGCGGAAGCGTAGGCTCCTGCCGACAGCTTTACAACAGAAGATGTGATCTCATAATTTGGATCTGCTGCCTTGAGAAAGTCCTCAGCCAGTTCCTTGTAATCTGCGATCACCGTATTCAGGATCAGCTTCTCCCGTTCTATGATCATCTGTGCTTCGATCAGATCATCCGTTCGATTCTCCACTTCGAACAGCTTTTCATAGGCCTTGTTTGTTGCTTCTCTGGCATTCGGTCTTATTTCCTCATACACAAGTCTGTAGTTATTTAAAAACTCATGAACAGTAGGCAGCCGCTGTTCTTTCTGATAATCGAATACCTGCGGCTGATCCTCCGCCGAAACGGCACTGTAGTCATTGTTTCTGTTGATAGATGCCATGTACAGCCGGTTATATTCATCCTGAAGCCCTGTACGGCTCAGCACCCCTGCCACATCCGTGTTGCCGGTGTTTTCCTCTGCAACCTGGCAGAATCGTTTTTCGAAATCGCGGATGCTTTCCAGCAAAGGCCCCTGGGGATCATTGTCATAGAGCAGCTTCACATACCCGTCCAGAGTTGCCTGCCAAATCATATCCATCAGACCTTCACCTCCTTCATGGCGATAAAATCATACCCCATCGGATCATCAGACGGTACAGCGATACAGCTGGCACGATCCCACTGTTCCTGTTTTCCCACAGCGATCAGCTGTGCAGCATGTTCCTTGGCCCAGCGACCGATCCTTTCCTGTTCTTCCTTTAAATGATTCAGATCCACTGCACCTGCGGCCGTTCCCGTTTTCCTGAATTCTTCGACAAAAGCGATAAAACGCGCCATCCCTTCTTCGGTGGTCATTGTCAGCTGCCTGTATGCTTTCTGATGCACCAGTTCTTCAAATGTTACACCCATCTGTTCCAGATCAGAAAGAGCCGCCTTCAGATCCCTGACCGCTTCCAGACGGTGCTCCCGCTGCGGGCTTCCACAGATGCGGATGTAAGCCCGGAAGATACGTCCGAAGACTTCCTTTCGCTCCATATACCGGACCGATGCCTCCTGCGCCCTGTTGTAATCGTCTATCCATTCCTGTGAAAAAGCATATGCCTGCAGCCCCTTTGAAAGAAGCTTTTCACGTCGCTGCAGATGGATCTTCTCCACATCTTCATACCCCAGTTCGCGTGCCGCACGTATCCTGAGGTGGATCCCGTCCAGCTCTTTTGCCAGAGCAGCCCCGTCGTAATAAGGTGTATTTTTGATGCTTTCCGTTGCTTCCTCTGCAGTCTGTATATTCTGATTTTCAAGCCACTGCGCCAGTTCCAGATAGTATTGTTTCTGCGCCGGAGAAATCTCTTCGTCCAGCATCTGTGCACGAAGACGGTTCAAAGCGATAACTTTTTTTACATCTGTCATATGCTGCACCTCTAAAACTTTCCGGAAGAGCCTCCATGGGTCGTTCCTGACGAACTTACGTGTGTCGTACTGCCGCCGCTGCTGCCGCCGGACGAAGATGAAGTTTCTTTCTTAATACGATCTACTGTGTTGTACAGATACTGCTCATCCTGGGCTGTCAGCTTAAGACTTCCCGGTCTCATGTATTCCCTGGCCGTTACCCTGCGATGCACGCTTTTTAAAGCATCCTTCTGTCTTTTTACTATGGCATATGCGATCAGAAGTCCGATCACGATACCGATAGGGATATCGATCAACAGATTAAAGTCTTTCGGCATATTGCCGACATCGTACGGTTTCCCGTTTGCCGCCTGTATTATGAAATCTTCACACTGGTCAGCATATACAGAAAACGCTGCAGGAGGGTCCTCTCGGAGGTCTTTAGTGACCTTCTCCATAAGATATTCCTGTCCTGCATCCGTAAAGATATCGATGCCGCTTCCCGTCGTACTGATGGCCCAGTCGCCTGAATCGTAATTCAAGACCAGAATAATACCGTCGTGAGAAGATCCATACCCCATGCCGTTTTCATCATATACGAAATCTGCGAACTCCTGTGGAGTCATCCCCTGAAAATCATCTGTAGTCATAAGATACACGCCACAGTTCTGTGCCTTCGAGATATCAGCAAGGCGTGAATCGATTTCCTTCTGGGTTTCCGAAGAAACGATGGATGCATCATCCATAAAATATGACGTTTTCTCTGCAGCAAAACTTGAACCCGCAGCTAACCCCAGTGTCAGCAGCAGAGCCATTATGATCGTGATTGCTTTATTTTTCATCTCTGCCACCTCCTAGAAAAGCATGTAGTCTGCCAGAAAGGCCAGAACACTTGCAGCTATACTGAATATACCTCCCAGGATAGCGAAATTCCTCCAGTAGGCTTTTTGATCCAACGGAAGATCTCCAACAAATTTCCCGGTTTGCCCGTTCATGGCAAAGATATAGTCGTTCCCGTTCCACTTTGTGTTGAGCAGCCAGACAGGATAAAGAGCATATCTGGCAACACCATTTTGCAGATTTATGTAGGATTCTTCTGCAGTCACGCCTGTAAATCCCTGCACCGTGCTCTGGAAAGCATCCTCCGTGCTCCATCGGATACGCGCATTAGCAGTCTTGATGCTTGTTTCCGCATCCACATCGTATTTATCTGCCATGAATCCGGCCAGATAAGCCGTTTTGAAATCCACCGCCTCTGAGAAGTCAAACGGTTCGATGGATTCCATCAGATCATCTGCCATCTTTTTAGATCCATCCACCGGGACCTGGTCGAATGCCACATATCCCGCCCGGTATATCCTGTAATAATTATGTTCGATATACTTGTACTCCGCATCGCTCCATGTACGTGTCCGTTCTCCCTTGTAGCTGATATTTGCTGCTATCTGCGCATCAAACAGCCAGAAAGGAACGTACACACCCTTGATCTCATCGATATGATTTTTATCTTTGAAAAGAGCCGGCACAAGCTTTTTACGGTCAACATGCCGCTTCAACGCTTCTTTTGCCTGGTTTTTATCAAGCTTGAACGGTATGATGCAGTCCGGCTTTAACATGCCGGAAAGCTTTCCCTTGAACACTACCGGATTTCCACAGTAAGGGCAGGTTGCAGAAGCGGTCGTATCTTCACATACGATCTCCCCACCGCACGAATTACAGGAGAAAACACTTATATCATCTGTTTCGCCTGCAGCCCATCCACTGCCGGGATCCTCATTCCAGTTCATACCACCGGATGCATCCTGTTCGCCCGGCTGAGCCTGCGGTGCAGAACCGGGCTGCTGCTCAAACCGGTCCAGCTCGTAAACACTGTCGCAGAACGGGCATTTCAGCTGCTGGCTTGCTGAGTCAAAGGCAAGCGCCCCTCCGCATGCCGGGCATTTATATTCCATTTGATTCGACATAAAAGCCTCCTATTCTTCCTTCACATACGTATATCCTATGCTTTTTCCATCATCTGTGCTGAATTTTTTCGAACCCATAAATGTTTCTCCATAGGCTTTCGAGATCCATGTCTTCCCGTTGCTGTAGACCGGATAGGCCTTGGTTCCTGCACTGCTTGTATTTGAAAAAGTATCCCATTCATCGAACTCGATTTTGACAAATCCGCCCTTTGCAGCTGCGATATAGTCCGGTGTCACATAATAGTCATACACGATAGCCGCCCTCTCAGCCTTGTCCAGTTTGCCTGAATACATATCTACACGACACATGAACTGCATATCTTCCCCGTTTCCAGGCGTATAGAAGTAGATGTAGTCCCCACGAAGCATCGGTTCATATGAAATGATATCTGATATCTTCGTGTCGCTGCCGTCTTTCATGTTATACACATGAAGCGTTTCCCCGTCGGCATCATCCTGGTATATCAGGAACTCTGAGCTGACCTGATATGGGTAAAACACTTCCTTACCCAGTACAGTTTCCTTGTTTTTCCCATCAAGATCCACCTTGCAGTACTGATTGTTTTCATCGGTGAAATAAATGCCGTTTTTCGTCACCTGCATATAGTCGCAGGCTCCCGTATAAAGAGTTTCGGCCTTGGTCTCCCCGGCTTTTACTTTTATGATCTTCTCATTGTCGAGAGTTCCGTAAACATCTCCGTCATATACGGACAGACATCTGACTTTAGTATTCTCGGCAATGACAGTCTTGTCTTCCAGTTTGCCATCCTTGATCCTGGCAGCTGTAAAGGCGCCTTTGCCCCATTCCTTGCCGCCGTAATCCCCGTACAGCATTCCGTCTGCTTCAACACAGGATCCTCCTACCATGGCATTGCTCATCGCATAGACTTCATCGTCATCAAGCGTTACGTCCCATCCTTCGATAAGCTTGGATTTCTTTCCGAGGTACTTCATCGTGAATCTCATCTCCATGCCCTGTTCCTTGCCGTCAGACAGATAAGTATCTTTCATAGTTACGACCAGTTTGTCACCATCCATCTTCGCTGTCATATTCTCAGCACCTTCCGACTCAGAACCGGTATAAGAAAGTTTGTACTCATTGTCTTTCGTTTCGGTCCATGAAGCGGCACCCTCATCTCCCATCATACTGATGTCCGCTGACCCGTCACCATAAACAGCAAGCTTAAGAACACTGGAAAAATCCTTGCCGAACATGATCTTGATCGTATCCTTACTGACCTTCTCACCATTATCGGTAACTTCTATGTCCTCACACTCCCAGCTGCCTGTAATGGATGTCACTTTTGGCTTTTCTTTGGTTTTGTCTTTATCGCCGCCATCTCCGCCGCATCCTGCAAATGCAAAACACATTGCAAGCGCGAGAACGGCTGCCAGTATTTTCCTTTTCATAAGAACCTCCTTCTTCACTTCGTCAGTTCTCGATTCTACTTTCTCGGGCTGCCACAGCTTTCACAAAATCTGCCGGTATTGGTTGCTCCACACGACTGGCAGACCCATGGACCATCAGCAGTACTTCCTGCAAAGCCTGCTCCGGCAGCACCTGCAGCGGCTCCGGCAGCAGCTCCCATACAGCTCTGCACATTCATATTCTGCGGCATATTCGGGTTCATGCCCATGCCCGGCTGGCTGTTCATGCCCTGATTGTTCATGCCCATTCCCGGCTGCATTCCCATGCCCTGGCTGTTCATGCCCATTCCCGGCTGCATTCCCATGCCCTGATTGTTCATGCCCATTCCCGGCTGCATTCCCATGCCCTGGCTGTTCATGCCCATTCCCGGCTGCATTCCCATGCCCTGGCTGTTCATGCCCATTCCCGGCTGCATTCCCATGCCCTGGCTGTTCATACCCATTCCGGACTGCATTCCCATGCCCTGGCTGTTCATACCCATTCCGGACTGCATGCCCATGCCCTGATTGTTCATACCCATTCCCGGCTGCATGCCCATGCCCTGATTCATGCCCATTCCGCCGGCCATGCATCCAGTCACATTCTGCAGATAACTCATCATTTCCTGTCCGGCTCTCTCAACATCATGACGACGGTTGCGATCGTCCTCGGAAAGATCCATAGAATTGAGACGCAGCTTCATTTCACGTATATACGGATGATTCAGGTAGATATAAAAGTAGTAATCATACGAATAACTGTACCGCGGCGGATCGTAGCTTTCTCTCTCTCCGTCACGATCCGTGCGGTATTCCTCCGTACGCGTTTCATTCACATCCAGATTACATCCGGTGATCTGGCTCAGGGAAATAATATCCGGATTATCTTCCCTGTCAAGGTTTACCGAAGCGGTGAACATCTGCTGTCTTTCATCTATGTACAGGTTGTATCTGTCCGATCGAATGACCCTGCCTGGATGGAAGGAACTTACCAGCCTGCGGTTTTCCTCACGCATCTGAAGCTGATTTTTGATCTCCTCCAGTGTACTGTGCCTTCTGTCGTCAAACCACGGAGAAAGCTTCTTCGCACAGTCCTTGCAGAGATTGCCATCCTCCAGTTTACGGTTTCCCAGCATACCGATCTTTTCTCCGCATACATCGCAGAATTTTTTATCAAAAAGTCCCATGGCTCACTCCTCCTATTTCACATCATTTTCATCAAAAATATCACCGCACTCCGGACAGAATTTCGGAGGCTTTGTCGGATCTTCCGGTTCCCAGCCGCACTTGTCACACTTATAGAGCGGGGCTCCCTCCGGTTTCTTCGCGCCGCATTCTGAACAGAATTTACCTTTGTTCACTGCGCCGCAGCTGCAGGTCCATCCCTGTGGCTCTGCCGGCTTAGGGCTGCCGCATTCCGGACAGAATTTGCCGGTGGCTGTTGTCCCGCACTTGCAGGTCCAGCTTCCTGCTGCTGATGATGCAGGAGCCGCCCCTCCTGCCGGAGGCTGCTGTGCCGGCTGCTGTGGCTGCTGTGCTGCCGCTGCCTGAGCCCGCTGCTGTCCCATCTGGAACAGATCGCCTGCATTCATTCCACCTGCCTGAGCTGCCATGCCCATGCCCATGAATCCCATCATTGCACCGTTTTCATTGCCGGCTGCTGTACGCATAGCATCTGCCTGTGCTGATGCTAAATTTCCTGCGGCCATGCTCGGATCCGACATGAATATAGCCTGCTGCATATTCTGGATCTTCAGCTTGTCTTCGTCTGAAACAGAGATGGAATTGACGCCGAACGAAACGACCTGCAGACCTCTTTTTTCTGCCCACTGAGAAGACAGTTCCTCGTTGAGTGCTTCCGTGATATCCTTCGTGTAAAGCGGGATCTCGCTGTAATCTATCCCCTTTGTAGATATTCTCGCAAGTGCCGGCTGCAGTGCTGTCAGAAGCTCTGATTTCAACTGGCTGTCGATTTCCTCTCTGTTGTATTCGTTCTGCACGTTACCGCAGACATTCGTATAAAACAGCATCGGATTTACGATCCTGTACGAATACTCTCCGTTGCAGCGGACCGAGATCCCCAGAAATCTGTTGATAGTGGGATCGATCATTACTTTGAACGGGATCGGATTGACCGTGCCGTATTTGTTTCCAAGCAGCTCCTTGGTGTTGAAATAATAGACTCTCTGGTCTTTTCCCGAACCGCCTCCGAATTTAAAACGCTCCCAGGCATCTTTTGCAGCTCCCATAAGACCGTCCTTCAGGTTCCCTGCGAATATGGACGGCGAGAGGTCGTTCCTGTAAATAAATAGCCCGGGTTCTGCCGAAAGTTCTATGACCTGACCCTGCTCAACGATCATCATACATTGTCCGTCAGCAACGGAAACGGCTGATCCGTCGGAGATAACATTTGATTCGCCTTTCGTATTCGATGATCTTCCTGACGCCTGTTTGCTTCCCTTGACCACCAGCACATCATCGTCGATGGCATCACATACGAAAAACTCCTTCCACTGATCCGCCATCATTCCGCCTGCAGCACCTGCTGCTGCTTTAATAAGCCCCATATTCTGCTCCTTCCTGATTTACTGCACCCCGCCGAATACCCGGCGCGCAGGCAGCGATACTATAAAAACAGCCATAAACCGTCACCAAGACGATTTATGGCTAATAAGAAAAATATATACTACTGTTTTTCCAGGGTTATAGTCACCCCGCTGTAATCCATAGTTGCCACATCACCGTCTACCTTGAAATCAAACTGGTCTTCTACGTTAAAACCATCTTCATTCTCAGACCATTTACCTGTCTCCTCATCACCTGCAACATTAAGGACACACTTGCCGTTATCCTTCAGTTCGAATGTCATTTCACCGCCAAGGATACTCTCTACCGACATGTCCATGCCGCTGTAACTTGCGCTGACAGCCTTCCATGTTCCCAGATACGGACTGTCCGCCATACTTTTGCCGCATGAAACAAAAGCAAAACACATTACCAGGACCGCTAACGCGATCATAATCTTCTTCTTCATAGACCCACCTCCGTTTGATCATACAGACTTATTTTGTGATATCGATTTCCATCGAGTCTGTTTCTTCGTCAAAAATATCTGAAAACTCTACTTCTACAGGACTTTCAAGGTTGCTCAGCTTGTTTGTAGACTTTACTTCCAGAGAATTTCCCGGCTTGATATCAGTCATCAGATTCTCATCCATAGCATCATAAGAATCACCGACAAATACCGTGCTGTATCCCAGCTCTACACCATCCTGGAACAGCGTATAGTTGAACGCCCATGTGAATGACTTCGCATCTTCTCCATTATTGGTAAAATTCCAGGTCACTACGATAGCATCATCCCCGTCAGAGTCTTTTACGATCTCATAACCTTTGTATTCTGCCGTATAATCTCCTATCTGCATTACATTTGGATCGGATTTTGCACTTTTACTGTCTCCGGAACCACCGTCTCCTCCACATGCTGTAAAAGCAAACACCAGCATCAGCGAAAGTATTACAGTAACTAATTTTTTCATTGCCCTTCTCCTTCTCTTAAAATAATTCTTCGATCTTATGGGAAATAACCAATTATGCTTTATTTAAAAATATTTTAACAATTCTGCTGTCATGACACATCACTCAAAAGAGTACTTTTCAAAAAATAAAAACACCTCCCGACCTTACAGTCAAAGAGATGTCTCCTCCTGTGTTGTTAAAATCCCCTGATCACCAGCCCGCTTTCCCTTGCCATGACTGCCAGCTGCGTCCTTGATGTGAATCCGGTTTTCTGGAACATGTTTTTGATATGCTTCTTTACAGTATGTACCGACAGATGAAGGCGCTCCGCTATGATGTCATCCGTATCGCCGCTGGTAAGCTCCCGCAGAACCTCTAGCTCCCTCGGCGTGAATTCCACACTGCTGGCCATCCCCAGCTTAAGCATCGGAGTCGTATCCGGGTAGATCGACTCTCCAGCCATGGTCCTGTCCATGATCTCAAGCAGTATGTCCTCAGACGGATCCTTGTACCAGAAGCTGTCCACACCGCCCAGCCTTGCCCGGTCAATAAAATCACACTCCGGCTGGCTTGTGACTATGATGATCTTGATCTGCGGATACTTTTCCTTTACCCTGGCCGCTGCATCAAGACCACTGGCATGCAGCGCCGTGCATACATCCATAAGTATCAGGTCAACAGGACTGGTCATGCAGTAAAACTCTGCCAGTGAGGCACTTTCGATAGATGCTTCAAGATGATATCGTCCGCTGTTTTTCAGTATGATTTCAAAGAGTTTCCGTGCCATAGGATCGTCTTCAACGATAAGTACATTTATTGTCATATCACATTCACCTTTCCTTCCTTAGGGATCGTGACTGTCAGTGAAAATTCCGGATCGGCGCTGACTGTCATAGTGCCGCCTTCTCCCTCGATACGTCTGCGGAGTCCCGTAAGTCCTCCTCCTTCCTGCAAAGGCTTCTCCGGTCGTCTGCCATCATTAGTGAAGACAACACTGCATACCAGATCAGTCTGGGAAACTTTCATCCTGAGCTGTTTGGCATCGGCATGGCGAACTGCATTGGTCAATGCCTCTGCACCTGCGGCTGTTATGAGTTCCACCGCTCTGCTCTCCTGCGGCAATTCTCCCTGCAGCAAAACTTCCACACCTGCTGATTCTGCCGCATCTATAAGATATTGAACAACTCCCTTCGATTTATCAGGCTCCACTTCACGGCGAAGCAGAGCAATCGTGTGCTGCCAGTTCTGCAGAATAAGCGCAGGATCCTGATTCGAAGCTCCCTGTGCTTCCTGAAGCAGATAATGTCGCGTCATCATAAGATTCTGTCCGATGGAATCATGGATCTGGATTTTCATGGCAAGCCTCTGCTGCATTCTCGCAAGATCATCCACCCTGCGACTGTACACTTTAAGTCTTGCATTCATGCTGCGCAACACGGAATTCTCCTGTTTCAGCTTGTTGCTCAGATCGTAAAGCTCCGTTGCATCCATTGCTGTCACCTGGACGATTTCCTCACCATCCACGTAAATCACCTGCCTGTCAAAGATCCATGCCTTTTTATCTGGCAGTATCACCGCCGGAACATCCATGACCCTGCTTCTTTGTGCTCCGGATTCCAGATCGCCCTGAGAAATAGTCTGCCAGAAGCTTTCTCCATTCTGTAAAGCCTCTCCACATAACAGATGACTGAGTTTCTCCATCTTTAAGTTCACCATTATCAGCTGTCCGTTCCCCTTAAAAAAACAAAGGCCCATCGGCATCAGGTCCGCACCTTCTCTGACAGACGCTCTCGTGATGTTGACCTTTCTGTATCTCCATTCATGCCACATGATCCAGCACGTATATCCTGAAACAAGAGCGATAAATACGAATACCGCTGCTGCCGGGATATCCATCAGCTTTCGCGTGATCGTCCACATCGGTTCATCAGCAGTCTGTCTGGCAATGCCTGCTGTCAGAAAACTCAGCAGTAAAAGGGTCGGAGCCGCCAGCACGAACAAGATTCTGCAGTGTATCCATTTTGCCTTGGAAAAGTATCCCATGCAGCATACAAACATCTGAAAGCACCAGGTGAGGAACATCAGTATCAGCAGCAGAGAATGTCCTGCATCTGAAAGTGAAAATATCGACCTCATTTCACAGCACCTCCTTTCGGCAAAAGGAATGTGATGTGTACATCGTCTTCCTGTCTTGATATTATCGCTGCTGCATCATGGTGTGCCAGAAACTCTCTGTCCAGCGCTATGGATGACAGGTCACACGATATAGAAAATGTCATCTCAACGGTTTCGGATTCCACTGCAAGATTGACCAGGATCGCATTCATCGTCGGAAGTGCGGCTTCCATGATCATTTCAAAAAAATCATATGCTGCCATGGCAGAATCCTTTGGCAGTATTCCCTGACACCTGCAAGAAAGAGATACTGCTACTCTGCAGAGCCGGAGATTTTCCATGGACTCCCGAAGGCAGTATTCAAGCTCCTGCGCCGGAAAAAAACTGGCTTCCTCTCCAAGAAGGATCAGATTGCCACGCCGTTTGATATAGGAGCTTATCACACAGATAAGGCTCAGATTTTCTATCATTTTCATATGATCATCCGAGAGTCCCAGCAGCGTTTCTATTTTCCAAAGCTGCGGCGCCACTTCTTCTGTTATTTTATCATAAATACGCATGTGTTCATCAGCCTGTGCCTGCTTTTCCTTTAGCTCTACCTCCGCTTTGAGGATATTGTTGTTTTCAGAAAGGCGAGAGCTGATCCGCTTCAGTTTTTCCAGTACATCCTGCACCATGGAAATGTTCTCGACCCACAGGACATGTCCTCCGGTGACAGGGGCTCCGGACAGCCTCTCGTTTCCCAATTCGACAGGACCTTTCTCCGTGCAGCGCATCAGTTCTTTAGAAAACTCCTTTGCATTATCCGATGCAAGATATCTGTTATAAGATTCATCTACGATCTGTGCCCCTATCGTCGAGGCATGGAACAATTCACTGTATCTCGTATTGGACGGGATAAGTCTGCTGCGGATACAGGCCTCGCAGACAGCCAGCATGATCAGAGTAAAAACAGCTGTCATATCACCTGCGATCAGGTAAAGAGGCTGTATCCCCATAAGATATCCTGTTACGTATAAAAATGCTGCACCTGCAGGTATCACCGGCGCCCAGATCCTTTTTCTTTTGCCCGGCACATGACTTCGCACTAAAAGCAGGATCAGGAATGCGATCACTTCTGCGAGTATCCAGCCCAGACACACGAAATAAAGCGGCTTATGTACATAAATGGAATCAGCAGCTTCCATTCCAAACGGAAAATCAAATACTTTTTGATGAAAATTATTAGTAATGATCAGTAAGATAAAAACAATCGCCGGGATCATAAGCGCCTTTAAGGGAGCCGGCAGAATGTATTCCTCCGGTCTTCCCAGGCAGATGGCAAGATAGACCCCCATCAGAGGAATAAGTATCATAGGTATGTAATAACCGTACCAGCAGTAATACTGCAGTGCGGGCATTCCTTCCAGAAATAAAAATTTACATGTTCTTATCACGAACCAGAACAACAGCAGAGCTGCTATTGACATCAGATATCTGCGGGCAGAACGGTTGAGCACACGCCTACGCACAGAAATACCCCACGTGATGATGATCCCAATATAAATTCCCGCCCTCAACAGCGAACATAAATAATTAAATCCATCATCCACAACATCAAAACGGGAAAGGAGGCGGCATATCACAGCACACAGAACAAGAATCACGACCAGTACTGCGCCGGTCTTTTCATGCCTGTTCAATTCTGCCATAACTGCCACCTCCTTCTTATACCTCTTATTCTACATTATACCAGGCTGCATTACCACATGAAAATATCACTGTCTACTGTATCTCACGCATAAGATTGACCATCTCGATCGCACCGGCTGCACAGTCTGATCCCTTGTTGCCGGCCTTTGTTCCCGCTCTTTCGATCGCCTGCTCGATATTTTCTGTGGTAAGCACGCCAAACATAACAGGGATCCCGCTGGCAAGCGATACCTGCGCGATACCTTTTGAGACTTCACTGCACACGTAATCGTAATGTGACGTGTTCCCTCTTATAACCGCACCGAGACATATCACTGCGTCATATTTGCCGCTTGATGCCATCTTCGATGCGATGAGCGGTATCTCAAAAGCACCCGGCACCCATGCGATCTCGATATCGTCTTCTGCCACATCATGTCTCTTCAGCGTATCAAGCGCTCCCGACAGCAGCTTCGATGTGATGAACTCATTGAACCTGGCTGCGATTATACCTACTCTGATCTTATCCGATACAAGTTTTCCTTCATATACTTTCATTTTATGTTCTCCTTTTGATTTGATTATCATATACACGATCTATTAAATGTCCTCCGGTTCCGAACCTGTGCCGCACACTGCTGCGCTGTATCTGAGCAGACCCGGACCCTCCGAACACTGTTTCCTAGTAATTCAGCAGATGCCCCATTCTCTTCTGCTTCGTCTTCAGGTATTTCAGGTCTATCTCGTTCGCATCCATCTGTATAGGCACGCGCTCAACGATCTCCATGCCGAAATCCGAAAGCTGGTACACCTTGTCCGGATTGTTCGTAAGAAGTCTGAGTTCCTTTGCTCCCAGATCCTTGAGTATCTGCGCTCCTATGAAATACTCACGCATGTCTCCCGGGAATCCCAGTGCCAGGTTCGCGTCAAGAGTATCCATGCCTCTGTCCTGCAGCTCGTATGCCTTGAGCTTGTTTATCAGTCCTATGCCGCGCCCTTCCTGTCTCATGTAAAGCACTATGCCGCGCCCTTCTTTTTCCACCTGCATCATCGCTGAAGCCAGCTGCTGTCCGCAGTCGCATCTCATCGAACCGAACGCATCACCTGTAAGGCATTCCGAATGCACTCTGCAGAGCAGATCTTTACCGTCGCCTATATCACCTTTCACAAGTGCCACATGGTGCTCTCCATTGAGTTTGTTGACATATCCGTAAGCCTTGAAATCACCGTATTTCGTAGGCATGTTCACTACCGCCTCACGCTGCACCAGTTTTTCATGCTTTTTCCTGTAGTCCTGCAGCATCTTGATAGTGATGAATTTCATATCGTACTTTTCGGCCAGCTCGAACAGCTCGCTCTTTCTCATCATCGTGCCGTCATCCTTCATGATCTCGCAGCAGAGCCCGCACTGCTTCAGTCCTGCAAGCCTCAGAAGATCGACCGTTGCCTCTGTGTGACCGTTCCTTTCGAGGACTCCGTTCCTCTTCGCCTTGAGCGGGAACATATGTCCCGGACGTCTGAAATCCTGCGGCTTTGCATCGTCATCTGTGCACGCTCTCGCTGTAAACCCTCGCTCTGCCGCCGATATACCTGTAGTCGTTTCAACATGGTCTATAGATACGGTGAACGCTGTCTCGTGGTTGTCAGTGTTTTCGCTGACCATCTGCGGGATCTGCAGCTTCCTGCAGAATTCCTCGCTCATCGGCATGCATATGAGCCCCTTTGCCACGCTTGCCATCAGGTTGACATTCTCCGTCGTCGCGAACTCAGCCGCGCAGATCATATCACCTTCATTTTCTCTGTCTTCATCATCCGTCACCAGGATCACTCTGCCGTTGCGAAGATCCTGAAGTGCTTCCTCGATAGTATTGAATGTATTCATATTTAAAACCCCCGTTTCTGTCTAAAATCCGTTTTCGATGAGGAACGACTCCGTGATGCCGCCGCTCTGTGCTTTTCCGGAAGTTCCCGGACTGACGGCACCGTGCCCCTTTGCACCGTAAACTCCGGCGCCGGGCTGCATCAGCCTTTCCACATACTTGCCTATGATATCGTTTTCAAGATTCACCGTATCGCCTTTTTTCTTTGATGAAAGCGTGGTGTTCGCCGCGGTATGCGGTATCACCGACACACTGAACGAGTCGCCGTCCAGTGCCGCCACCGTCAGGCTTATCCCGTCGATCGCGATCGAGCCTTTTTCCACGATGTACCTGAGGATCGAACCCGACGCTCTGATCCTGTACCACACGGCATTGTCATCTTTTCTGATGTCCGACACCGTTCCCGTACCGTCTATATGCCCGGAAACGATGTGTCCGCCGAACCTGCCGTCAGCCTTCATCGCTCTCTCGAGATTCACCGTACTCCCGGCTTTCAATGCTCCCAGCGATGACCGGTCAAGAGTCTCGTGCATCACATCGGCACTGAATTCGTTCCGCGAGAACTCCGTCACCGTAAGACACACACCATTCACTGCGATACTGTCTCCGAGCGCCACATCTGTCAGTACCCTGTCTGCCGCCACAGTCAGCACTGCAGAAGCTGCGCCGCGTCTTATCTGTTTCACTGTTCCTGTTTCTTCAACTATTCCCGTGAACACCTTTTCACCTCGCTCTCTATAAGTATGTCCTCTCCAATGAACGTCACCTTCGGTTTTTCTGTCAGAAATGCCTCTGCCGGCATCCCTACACCTGCACCGCCTACCGGAGACGGCGCATCTTTTCCTCCGAAGATTTTCGGAGCTATGTAAACCTGCAGTCTGTCGACTATGCCGGCTCCCAGTGCCGACCAGTTGAGTGTGCCTCCGCCCTCAAGCAGCACACTGCTTATTTTCTGTTCTCCCAGCTTTTTCATCAGCTGTTCAAGATCGATATGACCGTTTTTCACCGGTATGTAAAGTATCTCACATCCTTTTTCAGTCAGGGCGCTGCATTTATCTTCGATGTATTTACATTCACCGCATCTGCCGGCACTGTTTTCGCCGCCACCGGTCTGTGCCGTGGCTATCAGTGTCCGGTATTTTTTCGCAGTCTGCACGATCTGTGAATCCACCGGTATCCGCAGGTGTGTATCGCATATCACTCTCACCGGATCTCTGCCCCCCGGTATCCTGCATGTCAGCAGCGGATCGTCTTTGAGCACTGTCCCTATGCCTGCCATTATCGCCATGTACCTGTTCCTGTCTTCATGTACGCGTTTTCTCGCCGCTTCCGATGTTATCCATTTCGAAGCTCCTGTGCGCGTGGCGATCTTTCCATCCATCGTCATCGCGTATTTCATCACCACATACGGCATTCCCGTCTTTATGAATCGGAAAAACGCAGGATTTATCGCATCGCACTCTTCTCTCATAAAGCCTTCGACGACTTCTATGCCGTGTGCCTTCAGTATTTCGACGCCTTTTCCCGCCACCAGCGGATTCGGGTCGGCTGAACCGATCACCACACGCCTTATGCCCGCGTCTATCACAGCATCTGTGCAGGGTGGCTGCTTGCCTTGGTGACAGCACGGCTCCAGCGTCACGTACATCACTGCTCCCTCAGGTGAACTGCCGCAGTCTGCCAGCGCTTCACGCTCCGCATGCAGCTTCCCGTATTCTGTATGATATCCTCTGCCGATGATCTCGCCGTCTTTCACTATCACCGCACCGACCAGCGGGTTCGGATCGACCTTGCCGCAGCCTTTCAGTGCCAGCTCCAGTGCAAGCTCCATGTATTTTCTGTCTTTCATCTCATCTGTCATCAGTGTCTGTCCTCCATGTCGCTGTGTTTTTCTCAAATAAAAACACCCCGGATCGTTTCTCCAGGGTGAAGTCGTATTCTGTCAGGCTTTTTAAAAACCGTCTCGCAAAGCCGAGCTGCTGCACTGCATCGCACATATGCCGTGCATGCATACCGTATTGCGGTACTGCACACTCCTGCCTCTGCCGAAAAAAACTCTGAAACGATATGTTTCAGAGCCTGTGGTTTCAAAAATACTGCAACTGCTTATCGCAGCCACATATGACATATCTTCTTCCATCCAGACTATACTGTCGGTTTTGGAATCTCACCAAATCATGTGCTCTCGCACTCGCGGACTTTACCGCCGGTCGGGAATCTCACCCTGCCCTGAAGATTTTTTATTAAGTTCTTCTATAATGTTAGTACTCATACGCAAATTTGTCAATATATCTTTTAAAATTCCACAAGTTTTTCTGCGAGCAGTTTTATATCCTGTCCGAATCTGCCATCGAGAAATATGCGTTTTATCTCCCCGCCCTGCAGGAATGTGCTGCTCCTGCTGAGGTATACTTCCGTATCCAGCATCGCTGTATCTGCTCTGTCGCGAGGATCTTCCTCACGGTCGTAAGATACCATATTCTCTACTTTGATCATTTTCTCGATCACACTCTCCCCGCAGCTGAATATAAGATGCTGCAGATAACGTTCTTCTCTGCTCGTACTGCCCGCAGACCTGTTCACAAAGCAGATCTTCTCTGCCATCCCCAGGCACGCCAGATCCACTGCAGACAGACCCGATCCTATATCCATCACGATCACATCATACCTTCCGCTGTCTATCACCGATGCTGTGAAGATATCGAGTTCATCTTCCGAAAGCTCTCTGAGCGGATTTCTCCCGGCCGCCGGAGCAAAAGTCTCGACCCCGAAATCATCGTGGATCGTATAGCTCTCTACAGGCGGGCAGTTCTTCTCACTGCCGGAGCCCTGCGGCACACGCAGACCTGTATCCCTGGCTTTGAACAGATGATAAAGATACACACCGATACCTTTCACGCCCGGCGACACATTCATGAAATCGCCTGTAGACTCAGTCTCCTCGAATGACAGATACAGCACTCTCCTGCCCCTGAACCTGCACAGCTCCTGAGCCGCAGCCATAGCCGCGACCGTGCATCCCGAACCTCCGCAGCATGAGGAAAATGCCAGCATGCGTACCTGCTGCCGCTTTACATTAACGGTATGATTCCCTGTAAGATCACTGTATATATCAAAAAGTGCCGCTGCTATGCTCTGAGCCTGACTGTACTTGTATAAACAGAACCGCTTTTCCACGTGATCGCTGACAGCCATCGACGGCTTCTCTGTCAGCAGTATTATCCTGCCGCCGTATGATACTTCCGCTTCCGGGCCGTCCCAGAGTATCATGTCTGCCGAGCTGAGAAAGACCGCACTTTCTCCACTGTTTTCATACTCACGCCGCCTCAAAAAGAACTCTTCCTTGCGGAATATCCTTATCATCATGCCGCTGCACAGCTGCAGCAGTGCCTGTCCCAGCGCTCTGCCGTATTCTCTGTCATCCGTTACTATCACCAGTGAAAGATTCTCCATCATGCTCCTTTCGATAATTGCTGCCACATTTGTTAATGGAATTTTTTACCTATCTGTATTTTATATCATGTGGAAAATCTTGTCAATGCATGCATCTGTACTTTTGCTGTTTTTTTGATATGCTCCACAGCTGCACCTTCCCTCGCATCGAACATCGCAACAGGTCCCGCTTACTCCTGCATCTCGCCTATCATGCGTCTCAGCTGTCGTATGGCCTGCGATACTCCGCCTACTTCATCGATTATCCCTGTCTCTACGGCTTCACTTCCAAAAAGTACCGTGCCGACATCGTTCGACATATTATCGTTGCTGTTCATCAGTGATACGATCTTGTCACGCTCCGCATCCGAGTGTTCTTCTATAAAATCGATCACCCGCTCCTGCGTCTTGCGCATATAATCGAAGGTAGTCTCCGATGTTATCACGATCCCCGCTGTCCTGATGGGGTGCAGTGTCATCGTCGCGGATTTTGCTATAAACGAATGATCCGCCGCTGTCGCAAGCGGTATGCCTATACTGTGTCCTCCACCCAGCACGAGCGACACTGTCGGCTTTGACAGTGTCGAGATCATTTCCGCGAGTGCCAGTCCTGCCTCGACGTCACCTCCGACCGTGTTCAGTATCACCAGAAGACCCTTGAGCTTCGGGTTCTCCTCCACTGCGATAAGCTGAGGTATCAGATGTTCGTACTTCGTAGCCTTGTTGTCTGCCGGGAGCACGGTGTGTCCCTCGATGCTGCCGATTATATTTATATACTGTATATCGCTGTCAAAATCAGTCCCGGTCGTCAGAAGTCCCAGATCGGTTATCAGGCTTTTCGTGATATCCTCCTGATCCGGAGTCTTTTTTTCGGTTTTCTCTTCTTTCACTTCATATTCTCCTGTTCTGTTTAATATCTTTAATATTATCTGTATTAAAGGAGTCAATTATGCGATTAAGTGAAATCGGAAACAAAGAGATAGTCGATGTCTCGACAGGAAGAAGCTATGGTCAGTTATGGGATGCCGAAATGATATTTGAAAAAAAGACGGGCAAAATAAAATCGGTGCTCGTCCCGTCTCTGGAAAGCACCGGTTTTTTCAGCAGAAGCCCTGATGACATATGCGAACTGCCTTGGAGCAGTATCGTGATCATCGGCGAAGACCTGATAATATTCCAGTCTATGCCGCCGTGCTGAATCCGGTGTGCGGGATTCGCTGCACCGGATTCAGCACACCGCTCATACTCCCACACTGACCGTGATCTCCGCATTATATGCATCATACCTTCTGCACTATCTGAAATTCACGTTCACGACAGCGATCTCACTGTCAGTCCCGACTCTCATGGCCGGCCCCCATACTCCGACTCCTGATGTCACGATCGAGTACATATCATCGACCTTCAGGAGTCCGTATGCGTTGTCCCAGAACAGGTTTATCGTCAGATTCCCCGGGAAAATCTGTCCGTCGTGAGTATGCCCGCAAAGGTCGAGATCGACACCGGCATCCGCCTTTTCCTGAAGCTCCGAAGGCTGATGGTCTACGCATATCACAGGCTTGCTGCGGTCTGCCTCCGACGTGAGCTCTGCGATCGAAGCTCGCGGACTGTCGCTGTTCGTCTTCGTGGCGTCGCACCTGCCTATGAGCGTTATGTCTCCCGCAACGACAGTGCTTTCATCCTGAAGGATCGTGATGCACGCCTTTTCTGCAAATTCGTCCACTTCAGGCTGCACCCGGACTTTTTTGCCTATAGATATCGTAAATCCGCCTATCAGATTTTCTTCTACATCATGGTTGCCATAGACCCCGTAGACTCCGTACTTCGATCTTATCCCGGACAGGGTCTTCGCTATCCCATCCGGATCCGTCATAGCGAAGTAGTCATTGTCGACGATATCGCCTGCAAACACTACGAGATCGGGATCCTGCGCATTTATCCTGTCCACCATCTGCTTCATCATGTCTTCGCCCACGGAATATCCGAGATGAGTGTCCGCAACAAGCACGACTTTCATCGACTCTCCCGCCTGTGTGGACTTGTCTATATCCACATCGTAATCAGTCACGCTTATCTTGTGATAGTGTATGACGCCGTAAACGCTGAATCCGATCACGAGCGACACGACTATCGCACCTCTGGTCACGATATATTTACGGTATCCGGCATAACCCCTGCGCATTTTCTTCAGAGCCCAGAGAACGAACGTCACAAGCTCCGCCACCGCCATGAAAATAAGCGAATACACGAATATTCCTATCCAGATATTATTTATATACTTGAACGCCGATATCCATTTCTGATCGTCAAACAACATCCACAGCCATACGCTGTTGAGAAAAAACAGATATATCACCGTAAAAACGCACACTACCCATTTTTCCCCGAAAAAACCGTGCACATGCCTGAGCAGTCTTACCACTCTGTGCCACAGAAAAAAGTTCACCGCAAGATACACTATCCCAAGCAGTATCAAAAACCACATTACCCTTCACACTCCCTGTTAAAAATCTCTGTCTTTATCTTCACGAGCGCTTTCTACCGCTCTCCTGAGACTTTCGGCAAACGGCGGCCTGCAGATGCCCTTTTCCGTGATTATCCCCGTTATCAGACTGCTGTCCGTGACATCGAATGCCGGATTGTAGCACTTGATCTCATCCAAAGCCACCGGTTCGCTGTAAAATTTTTCTTTTATC
Organism: Brotomerdimonas butyrica; assembly: GCF_025567305.1. Classification (NCBI taxonomy): domain Bacteria; kingdom Bacillati; phylum Bacillota; class Clostridia; order Eubacteriales; genus Brotomerdimonas; species Brotomerdimonas butyrica. Next base: position 3,466 of record NZ_JAOQJP010000011.1, on the reverse strand, counting down.
TCTTCCGGCGCACGCAGCTCTATAGGTATATCCGCTCCCGACTGGCAGTCCAGGTCGATGGTCGACGTCGGACCGAGCACGTAAAACGGTATCCCGTAGTGCTTTGCAAGTATCGCCACTCCCGATGTGCCTATCTTATTCGCCGTGTCACCGTTTGCGGCAACTCTGTCACAGCCGACAAAACATGCCTGCACCCATCCGTTTTTCATCACAGCTGACGCCATGTTATCACAGATAAGTGTCACATCTATGCCGGCTTTCTGAAGTTCGTATGAAGTCAGTCTTGCACCCTGCAGCAGAGGTCTCGTCTCATCCGCAAATACCCTGAACTCCATTCCCCGCTCCGCTCCGAGCAGCAGCGGTCCCAGCGCTGTCCCGTACCTCGATGTTGCGAGCGGTCCCGCATTGCAGTGAGTCAGTATCCCGTCGCCGTTCCTTATGACCGTGAGGCCATATTCGGAAATCGCCCTGCACATCTCGATATCCTCGCGGTGTATGCTGAGCGCCTCGTTTTTCACAGCCTCCGCGATATCTGCGGTCGTGCCGTTCTCTGCGCTTCCGGCTGCCGCCAGAGTCCTGTCCACCGCCCATGCAAGGTTGACGGCCGTAGGCCTTGAAGACTTTATATATTCGCCGTACTCTCTTAGTTTTTTTGTAAAAAGCTGCACATTTCCTTCTGCTGCACTTTCACGGTCTGCCTGCCGACCGGCTGCCTTCTTTGCAATAACCGCCATGCAGTATGCTGCAAATATGCCGATCGCCGGTGCACCTCTGACCTTCAGATGAAAAATCGCATCGTACATCTCTGCCGGTTTGTTTATCTCAATATACTCGGTATGCATCGGCAGCCTGCTCTGATCGAGTATGATCACCGAGCTGCCGTCATCACTCAGCCTGACATTATCTATATGTGTAACGTTCCTTATCTCACTCATAACCGTCTCTTCTCCATTGCTGTCAACAGCTCAAAACAGAAAAACAGGCCCTGCATGCAGCCTGACCTGTTCCCGGATAACTGTATCACGTTTGCATCATGCTGATGCCGACTCTTAATAGTTTTCTGCGTGTATCTCAAAATAGCTCTTCGGATGGTTGCATGTAGGACATACTTCTGGAGCTTTTGTTCCTACAACGATGTGTCCGCAGTTGCGGCATTCCCATACCTTGATCTCGCTCTTTTCGAATACAGCTGCTGTCTCCACGTTATTGAGAAGCGCTCTGTAGCGTTCTTCGTGATGCTTTTCGATCGCTCCGACGAGTCTGAATTTTGCTGCCAGCTGAGGGAAGCCTTCTTCCTCTGCAGTCTTTGCAAAGCCTTCATACATGTCTGTCCATTCGTAGTTTTCACCTTCTGCTGCGGCTTCAAGATTCTGCGCTGTGTTTCCTATGCCTTCAAGCTCCTTGAACCACATCTTTGCATGTTCTTTTTCATTGTCTGCAGTCTTTAAAAACAGTGCCGCGATCTGTTCATATCCTTCTTTCTTTGCAACTGACGAAAAGTATGTATACTTGTTTCTCGCCTGTGATTCCCCTGCAAATGCCTCCATCAAATTCTTTTCTGTCTGTGTGCCTGCGTACTTGTTCATCTCTTCCTCTTTTCTGTGCCGCTCCTTTTTAACTCATCACGATACGGATGCTGCGGCACCGATGACCGCATCGTGTGTTTCACTGATTTTCCGATGATCTCCCATCCACCGTCGTTCAATTCTGACCGTTCTTCCTGCACTCATCGCACAGATAATGGATATTCAGATCGTATGATATGACCTTCACGCCTGTTTCGCGCTCGAGCTCCTGTCCCAGATCGTCAAGGTGCACGTCTGATATCTTGCCGCACCGCTCGCATATCATATGGTCGTGGCGCGCGGTCCTGTCATACCTGTCCGGACTTCCCTTCAGCCTTATCCTGCGAACCAGCTTTTCACTGACAAGCGAGTTTAGGTTATTATAAACCGTCGCCAGAGCTATTCCGGGTGACTTTTCTCGTGCTTTCATGAAAATCTGTTCAGCTGTAGGATGCTCTGAAGATCCATGAACGATCTCCAGTATCAGCTTCCCGTTCTTTGTCATCAAATCGCCTTCTTTAGAATTATTCTTGTTTTAATTATAGAACCTGTAGAGGATTTGTCAAGGATAATTTTTAAGCACTACCACGATTTCATGTTGAACTTTATATGCAAAACGCTGCATATAGTGGAACTGTCTTTTTATTATCTTCAAATGCAAAATTTTTAGCAGAGAGTTTTATGGCATATTCCGGATCGTAGGTCTCCATGTAAACTTTTAAACTCTTTGCCCTGGTATTGTCTGCAGACTTTACCTCGATCGGTATAAGCTGTTCATTCCGCTGTATAACAAAATCTATCTCTGCTCCACGGGCAGATTCCCAGTAATAAGTATGATATCCGTTAATAGAAAGCTGTACATTAACATAATTTTCAGCCATACCACCCTTGAAGTCATTCAGTTCCTCTGCCATATACAAAATATCATTCGCCACCAGATCTTTTTTAGCGCAAAGCAGCCCCAAATCTGATACATAGATCTTAAAGGCATCAATATCGCGATAATTTTCCAGAGGTTTCTTTATCTGCTCTATACGGTAAACCTGCGATACTATCCCTGAAAGGCAGAGCCATTCGATAGCGTTTTCAAACTCAGAAGCTCTGCCCCCTTTCTTGATCAGCTTGTACTGGAATCGAGTATTCTTTTTTGAAAGCTGAACAGTTATATTATCATATGCAAGCCTCGTCTTCTTGATTTCATTCAAATTATTATATTTACTCATATCATTGAGATAACTTGCAAGTATCGTATCCTGAGTATTACGTATAAGAATATAGTCTCTTGTCTGTGCAAACTGCAGCACACATTCCGGCATACCGCCTACAACAAGGTACTGTCGATAAAGCTGCATCGCCGCATCATGCAAAGCTGACGGCATTGCTGTATTTGTTTCAAAACACTGTCTGACCTTCGTTGCCAGCTTTTCTTCTCCCATTGCGATCATAAATTCTTCCATATCCATAGGATACATAGTTTTCATATCTACTTTGCCGACAGGAAATGAAAATTTCGCCCGGTTGACTGCTACTCCCAGCAGGTTTCCAGCCACTATTATATGGTAATCCGGTGCGTCTTCACAGAAATACTTCAATGAGGTCAATGCCCGTTCGCAAAGCTGCACTTCATCAAATATGATCAGAGTTTTTTCCTTTACTATTGTCTGCCCTGAAATATGGGACAGAATCGGTATCAAATAATCCGGGCTGATGTTTTCTTCAAAAGTCCTGTTCAATTTCGGGTTAGTTTCAAAATTGAAATATGCTACATTCTCGTAATTGATGCGCCCGAACTCTAGCACGGAATAAGTTTTGAGGTGCACCCATAAAAGTAGAGTATCAAACCTCGTTTTTCCCCTGCCTGTAGAACTCGTCAGGAGTTAAATATCCGAATGTTTCATGTG
>NZ_JAOQJP010000010.1:0-130016 GCF_025567305.1 Brotomerdimonas butyrica | reverse complement strand
CTGATATATGGAAATACGGGTTATTGAGAGTATGGGATACTGGGAGGCAGTCTCCGATCTTTTAACCTACAGAAACTTGACACTGTCACCGTTATACGAGGAGTTTTACAATTATGTCGATCGATGTTAAAATATGTTTTATTGAGCATTTTTATCTTAAATTTTAGATCAAGTAAAAAGGAGTGCAAAATCATTATGAAAAAGTTTTTAAATGAATTCAAGACTTTCGCCATGAAGGGCAATGTCATCGACATGGCAGTCGGCATCATAATAGGTGCCGCATTTACAGCGATCGTTACTTCGCTCGTAGACGATATCCTTTCACCGCTTATCGGTCTCCTTGTAAAAGTCGACTTCAACGATCTGTCTGTAAATATCGCAGGAGTCGACCTCAGATACGGCGCATTCATCATGGCAGTGATAAATTTCCTTATCGTAGCATTTGCACTTTTCGTTCTCGTAAAGACGCTGAATACCGCCGGGACCCTGGGAAGATCCAAAAAGCCTGAAGCTGAGCCCGAGACAAAGGAATGTCCTTACTGCAGAAGCGAGATATCGGTAAAGGCCACCAGATGTCCTCACTGTACTTCGCAGCTCGAATGATATAGATATAATATGGATCCGATTTCCGGAGCCACTGCTGCATATGCATGATATGACTGCTCTGCCAGTAAAAAGGGGCATCGCCCTCACGATCAAATCGTTGATGCGACGCCCCTTGTAAACCAGCTCAGTAATTTAAAATCTGCATTCTATTATTTATTGTTTTTCTGCGGCAGGATCTCTTCTACTTCTACGTGCGGACGAGGAATCACGTGTACGGACAGCAGTTCGCCGACTCTCTGAGCAGCAGCTGCACCTGCATCTGTAGCAGCCTTTACAGCGCCTACATCTCCTCTGACCATTACAGTTACCAGTCCGCCGCCTACGAATTCCTTACCGATGAGGTATACGTTTGCAGCCTTTACCATAGCATCTGCAGCTTCGATAGAACCAATTAAACCCTTTGTTTCGATCATTCCTAATGCTTCGTTCTTAGTCATTTTAATTTCCTCCTAAAAAAACATTTCATTTAAAACTTTACGTATTTTTGATTTACTTAATGATTTTGATCCTTGTAGATGAACTCATGTTCATCGCATTGGCTTCTTCTGTATCCACATGACATTCCAGAGCCGATGTGTCCGTAGCACGGATCGCAACGTTTGCCAGCGTTCCGCCTCTCGGGCCGTCTACCTGGATACTGACGATCTGTCCGTCATGCACGCCGTGAGCTGCCGCTTCGTGCGGAAGCATGTGGATATGTCTTTGTGCCACGATCAGACCTTCTGTCGTCTGTACCGATCCCTTAGGACCGATGATCGTGATTCCCGGTGTTCCCGCCAGATCTCCGGACAATCTTGCCGGAGCCTTGACTCCCAGCTTGAAACCGTCTCCTGTCAGGATCTCGATCTGTGTCTTGCTGCGAACAGGTCCTAATACGCGGATCTTTTCGATCGCACCTTTCGGTCCGCAGATCGTCACTGTTTCCTTACAGGCGAACTGTCCCGGCTGTGACAGATCTTTGATCGGCGTCAGCTGATACCCTGCTCCGAACAGAGTATCAAGGTCAGCCTGTGAAAGATGTATATGGCGGTTGGAAACACCTACCGGAATGCCCTCCGGAGCCTGCTGTCCTGCACCGTTTACGGACTGTACCGCTTCTAACAGCACTTTCAGGACTGCTTCGTATTCCTTGCTTGCCATCTTATTCTCCCTTCATTGCATTTACCAGCGCATTTATCATGTCGTTGAGCTGATTTGCATCGATCGGCTGATCACTTGCTGCAGGTGCATCTGCATTGCTGCAGCAGCTGTTGCATCCTACGCCGTAGGAAATGCCGCTGTTGTTCTGGTAGTCAGCCGGTGAAAGGTAAGCTGACGTAGATCCGCAGTTAGCCGGAGATGCATATGCCGGCACAGGATCCGCTGTTCCGCATACTGCAGAAACTGCGCATGGCGCAATCGCTGCGGAGTTTACCGGAGATGATCCGGTATTTGCGTCTGATCCCGAAACTGCATTCAGTTGAGTCAGTTCCGGATGATTGAATGTCGGATCGTCTGCTGCCAGAGTAGCACAGTTTTTGATTCCGTAAGCAACTTTTTTGATGTTGACCAGGTGCAGCGGGCTGACATTTTCGGATACCGAGCTGCCTCCCCATGTTCCGCATCCAAGTGTAAATGATGGGAGCAGGCCAGTGCTGGCACCTGTGCCGCCCATACTGCTGCCTGTGTTGACCAGGATCCTGGATGCCGGCTTTCTCGTGAACTCCAGCACGATGTTCCTGTTTTCCGTATGCAGACTCATGGTATGTCCGATGCCATTCTGTAAAAGTTCAATACTCAGCTCGCATGCCTCGTGCCAGTCATTTACCACATAAAAGGCCAGTACGCTGGTCAGCTTTTCATAGGAAAGCGGATATCCATCGCCAACTCCGCCCTGAGGTCCTATCAGTACGGTCGTGTTCTCCGGAACATGGATCCCGGCCGCATTTGCAATATGTATCGGTGACCTTCCTACAAATTTGGCATTCATGGCATGACCGCCTGCCTTGAACAGAAGCTTGCAGACTTTGTCTGTTTCTTCCGGGCTCATGAAGTAAGCCCCCTGTTTTTTCAATTCCGCAATTACTGCGTCCTTGTTGCATTCCTCACAGATGATAGACTGTTCGGATGCACATATCGTCCCATAGTCAAATGTCTTGCTTGCTATGATATTTGTCACAGCCTGCTGTACGTTAGATGTTCTTTCGATGTATGCCGGGGAATTTCCGGCGCCTACACCCAGTGCCGGCTTACCGGCGCTGTAAGCAGCCTTTACCATTCCGGGACCACCTGTTGCGATGATCATCTTGACTTCCTTGCTGTGCATCAGTTCATCTGTCGCCGGCATGGAAGGCATGGAAATGCATCCGATGATATTTTCCGGTGCTCCGGCCTCCACTGCAGCATCGCGCATCAGAGCAGCTGCCTTCAGTGTGCACTTTGCAGCAGATGGATGCGGTGAAAATACGATAGCGTTTCTGGCCTTGATCGCGATGATAGACTTGAAGATCGCTGTGGATGTAGGATTCGTGGAAGGCACGATGCCCATCAGCAGACCGACCGGATCAGCTACATCCATAGTTCTGCTGACCGGATCTTCACTTATGATCCCGATCGTCTTCATGTCCTTGATGGCATCGTACAGTAACGTCGAGGCCATGTGATTCTTATAAGTTTTATCTGCCACTTTACCGAAGCCTGTTTCTTCTACTGCCATCTGTGCCAGTGAAACAGCATTTTCTTCAGCAACGCGAACCATATTACGTATGATTTTATCGATCTGATCTTCTGTATAGTTTGCGATCTTTTCTGTTGCGATCTGACCCAGTCTTGCCAGATCGCGAACTTCCTGTACAGATCGTAAATCATAATCAATATTCTGCATATTATGGCACCTCCTTTTTTAACTTTGCATTCTCTCTAGTTTTCTTTGCTATAATATTTCTTCAGTTCTTCCAGAAGGGTCGCCTTGTTTGCCTTGGAGATCTCTCTTCCGGCGATCCGGAGGCCGTCGTATTCTCTAGCCAGATTTCTCAGTTTCACGACTCTGCATTTACCGACTTCAGCCAGGGCTTTTTCTGCTCCGTTTTCTTCTGCCAGACGATCTACACATTCCTTTGTGAATTCGGATTCTTCCATTACGTGCTGCAAAGCTTCTCCCGCTTCTCCCGCTGCAGGTTCTTCTGCAGCTGCGTTTTCTGCTGCATGCTCAGCAGGTTCTTCCGGCTGCTCCGGTTGTGTTGCTTCCTCTTCTGTCAGCTCTGAATCTGATTCGGGTTCCTCTTTATCTGGGACCGGCCTCTTCCACATCATCATCGTCTTCATGTTCGTGTTCCGAACGTTCGATGAGCGGGATCGGATTTACGATGGTTTCGCCAACCTCAACATGCGGTCTTGGGATCACGTGCTGTGTTACCAGGGAGCGTTCACCCAGTCTTGCTGCTGCGGCAGCACCGGCATCAACGGATGCCTTTACGGCTGCTACGTCGCCTGTTACTGTAACAGTAACCAGGCCGCCCTTGACGAAAGTTCTTTCCAGAAGTTTTACTTCTGCCGCTTTCAGCATGGCATCAGCTGCTTCGATAGCAGGAACCAGTCCATATGTTTCTATCATACCTAATGCTTCCATTAGCTGACCTCCTTATTCGTGATTAGTGAGTTGCATAAAATACAGTTACCTTGTCCGGTGAACCAAAGGCAAGCTTGGCACCATTCTGGAAGAACAGGCAGTCTCCCGGATTTCCGGTAAAGATCCTACCGTCCTTTTCCACCGTTAACGTACCGTCTACGACGTAATAGATTTCCTGACAAGCAACATCCCAAGGGAAGCTGCAGTTTTCAATCGTCATGAATCCGGCATTCATTGCCGATCCATCATCTGCACCGATCAGTTCATTGTAAAATACTTTGTCTGCAGGATTTCCTGTATCCAGCGGTTCCCACTTGGCTGTATTGCTGCGAACCAGCTTTACAAACCCGTTTCCGTCACTTTCGGATACATAAGGAACGTCCTGACCGATGGAACTCATTACGCTTCCCAGCATGCCTTTATCCATCAGCGTCTTGAGCGCCTTGTAGATCAGCTCGCTGTCGATTCCATCTGCTGCCGGAGCGCATGCGTGTGCATCCTGTGCCGTAGCCGGTGCTGCTTCACACGGCTGTGCGCTGCAGCATCCTGCCTGCGGTTCGCCGATCTTGAATTCGATATCAGCTACCGCTGCAGCATCCTTTGCGGATGGCGTAATAAGCGTGTCTGCGTCGATGTACATTACTTTATGACCCTGCTGTGCACAAGCTTCAACTTCCTTTGCACAAATCAGTCGTTTCATGTGTCCACATCCTTTCATCTATCGCACTGCTTCAAGTAATAAATTATTATCTATGATAATACACATCCTACAGAAGGGATGGTACTAACAGTTCTGACGGCGAAGGGATGACTTCCGAATTTACCAGAAGACCCTTCTCCTGTGCGATGGCTTCGCCTGCATCAGTTCCGGCCCTGACTGCTGCCACATCACCGGTATAGGTGAAGTATGCCTTGCCGCCCAGTCCGTTACCAAGACGAAGTTCGATCGCCTGCAGCTCTGCTGCTTTTAAAATCTGATCTGCACAGATGATCATTGTTGCCAGGGAGAAAGATTCCATGATCCCGATCGCCTGTATGCGGTCCGGCATCGTTGCTCCTGTGATCGCCGGGAACACTCCGGGATCTACATTAGGAATTACGATGGAATCTACAAAGAACTCCTCCGCCATCCGTTCACCGATGCGGACAGAATCTTCAACGGCTGCCACATCACCGTGAACGATGGCGATGTACTTGCCCGGGCATGCAGATGCTGCCGTTACGATCTCCACTTCAGAAATCTTGACCATCTGGTCAGCAGCGTAAATGCCTCTGGCGATGCTGTTGAATTCAACCATTCCTATTGCTCTTTGCATCTTAATTCCTCCTTATCTCAATATAGTCTGCCGTTACTTCGCTGACCGTGCCGCTGATACTCGTATGGATCGCAGCTCCAAGGCTGCCTTCCGGTATCTGCCCGATCATCTGTCCGGCCTGCACCTGCTGCCCGACACTTACTGCCGGAGCGGCCGGTGCGCCCACATGCTGTCTTGTGGAAATGCGGATCACTGCCGGTGAGAACTCCACGTCCGTCATCGGCGCCGGGAGATCGAAATCACGAAGTCCCATCCTTGCGATCAGCCGCTTGCTCGGAACCAGACGGTACGGACGAATCGGACGCGGTTCGAACTCCGTCTTTTCCGGCTTGTATTTGATCTTCTGTTCTGCCAGTTTTTCTTTAAAGTACAGGTTCGCCATCTTAGGATGGAGACCTGCCGGACAGGCGAAAAGTTCGCACATATTGCACTGACAGCAGAGCTGTGCAGTTTTCTGTCCTTCCAGGTCATCGATCTTATAGTTGAGAACTCTCATCATCTTATGCGGCTGCATGTTGTGTCCCAGAAGATAGCGCGGACACATGTCTGTGCACATCCGGCACTGTTCGCAAGTCGCTTTGTTGACTCTTCTCGCCTGTTCCATCGTGACCGATTTCCTACGGATCAGGAAATGGCTTTTCTTCAGGATCACGAAGCCTTTGTTCTTCTTCGTGATGAATCCGCCGATATCAGTCATCACAGGTCCCATCATAGGACCGCCGTCGATAACTGCATAGTCGGTGAAATCTTCGATCCCCGAAAGTTTCAGCACATCTATGACCGGTGTTCCGACAGGGACCTTTACCGTCACCCGGTTCGGTACATCGCCTGTTACAGTGATGTACTTCTCCGTTACCGGAATCCCCCGGGAAGCCTTGTAGATATTAAGTGCTGTCTCCGAGTTGACTACAACACATCCTACCATGATCGGGATCCCTGTTTCCGGAACGACTCTTCCGGTCAGCTGGTATACCAGCACCTGCTCGTCACCTGCAGGATATATGTCAGGAAGTTCTCCTATCTCCACGTATCCATCCAGCTGAAGAGTTTTGATCCGTTCTTTAAGAAGTTCGATGACTTCTCCATGTTTACTCTTGATACCGATGATCGCTTTTTTCGCGCTTACCAGTCTTCCGGCTTCTGCAAAACCCCTGATGATCTCATCCGGGTAAATTGCCATCAGCTGCTGGTCAACACGCAGCAGCGGTTCACATTCCGCTCCGTTCATCAGTATGTATTCTGCCTCTGATGTGAGTTTTGCATGGGTAGGAAAACCTGCTCCACCCGCACCAATGATTCCGGCATCTTTTATCTGATCTAAAAGATTCATCCTCATACCTCACTTCATCATTCAAATTCACAATCTTCGTCGATTATCCCGACGACGACGGCATCGACAGGCATATTGTCATCGCCCAGCATTCTTCTGGCAGAAGAACCGGTCGTTACGACAACTCTGTCGCCGATTCCTGCGCTGATGATGTCAACAACGATGATCTTCCTGCCCGTATCCGTACCGCCTCCGATGATCTCAGCCTGCATCAGTTTCAGGCCGTTGAGGGATTCTGCTTTTCTTGTGGACCAGATATGGTTCGTTAATCTAGCTGTAATCATAAGTACTTGCTTCCTCCTTCCGCTTCCTGTTTGATCTGTGCAAGTGCCGACTCTACAGACGCTGTATCACCGAAGATCGCCAGCAGTATCATATTCTGCGGGCAGCTTCCCCGAATATCCTCTACGGTTACGCCGACAGCTTTTTCTGCGATATCCGCAGCGACGACCATTTCGATCATCCTGCCCTGTACCAGACCAATGGCGTCTGTCAGCGGCGGAACCTCTGATTTCAAAGATCCTTTTCGGCGCATCAGGATATCCACAGTGCCCGGTGATGGTGATTTTATGATTCTGATTTCCATGTCAGCGCCTCCTGTCTACATCTCTTCCTGCCTGCAGCTCAGTGCAATGCCGAGCGGGGTTACAAACATCGGATTGTGTGGTTTATGGGTATGTACCCCTGTTTCTTTCTCGATCATATCTTCGATCCCTGTAAAGCAGCATGTACCGCCTACCAGTGAGATCTCATCTACCTGATGTCCCTCGATGTGATTGCTGATGATCGAAGAAACCTTGTCTACCACCGGCTTGATGACCGGCGCCAGTTCCTTGTGATTGGATTCGTCTCTCTTGAAAACTTCCGCTTCCTGGAAAGGCTTCCTGTATGCTCCTGCGATCACCAGTGAAAAATGAGTTCCGCCTGTAGGTTCATCTGCAATGTACACTACTTCTCCATCCTTTAAGATGGAAATCCCCGTCGTACCGCCACCGATATCCACTACAGCTCCGTTTTTCATCTGAAGCACCTGATTGGCAGCCGTAGACTCGTCCAGAAGATTCGTACATTCGAATCCGGCTCCCTGGATAACATTCCTTACTGCACCCGAGTCCAGAAGATCCGTTCCCGGCGGGATCGCTCCTGCCGCATATATCAGCTCCGTATCCAGCTGTTCTTCGATCTGCTCCTTCAGTTCTCTTACGATCTGAACGGCACCGATATAATCCACTACCATGCCGTCCCGGACTACATCCGCATAACGATATGCACCTGCTACCGGCCTTTTATTTTCATCCAGAACTGCGATAACTACACATGCTGTTCCCAGATCGACTCCTGTATAGTACACAGAAGATTTTTCGCGGACAGGATGTTCGATCACCCTTTCAAAGTCTTCTACCATCTTGTCACAGTATTCGAACGTTACGCTTTTCTCTGACATTCTTTACCTCCCATCGCGCCGCATATCATCTGCGATATCGTATTGATGATCTCGTTTAGTCTGGCTTCCAGAGTCTGACACAGCTTCTCATCTGCGATCAGTTCCTGTGCATCGAGACTGAAACATTCCAGTTCGCTGCGCAGTCTGTCCAGCAAGAGCATTTCTCTGCCTTTTGGCATCTGCATGTGAAACTCAGTGATCTCAAAACAGTCGCCGATGTCTCTGGAAAAGTTTTCCCCGTTCATCCCGGAGCATGCATTGCATACCAGTTCCGTCGCCTCACATTTGCCCTCGGACACGCTGCCAAGTGCTGCAAACTGCCGGGAGAGTCCCGTCAGCTGCTGAGAAAGGCACAGATCCGTATCCAGCAGGTCTCTTGCTGTCAGAAGAAAAAGAGACTGCAGCGCTTTCATCCTGCTGCAAAGCTTTTTCCCATTCCTGCATCCGGAAGAGGATTCCGTCTTAGCTGCCTGAGCCGCTTTTGCCTTTTCCTTCTTCTGTGCGTCGAGCACAGCCATCGGGTCATTGCGGTCATACATATCGATGCCCCGGTCTATCAGAAACTGTCTGGCCCCCGGCGTCAGCCGTTCTCCCTCCTTCAGATTGTAATCCGTAAAGGGCTGTTTTTTATATAAGTCTCTTAAGTCTTCTTCTGTTATGAACTTCATGTTAGCCCTTTCCTTTCTTTTAACTCTAGTAAATAACGTTTCAATTCCTCAACGCCTGTACCCTCCGGCACACTTACTGCAAAATACGGCTGCCGCACACCCGTCTTTTCCAGCTGGCGCTCGCAGATCTCTCTGTTCTCCGGCATCAGATCACATTTGCTTATGACACCGATCACCGGACAGTGGAACGCAAGTGCAAAACCGTGAGAATAGACCTCCGCTGTTCTGGACTGATCCAGAAGAAGCAGTATGCACCAGGCATCCTGCGCCAGTGCGATCATATGCTTGTACATCCAGGCGTTCTCGATATACGCACTGGGAACGTCGATCGTTTCCCTGCCGTATATCGTATCCTGTGTCCTTCGCAACGGACCGTCGTAGTCGTTGATGTAATTGACAAGGGTCGTTTTACCACATCCCTTAGGTCCTATCACCATGATTCGCTTTTTTCTCATGTTCTTGTGATCGGTACTGTCGTAAAGTCCAGTTCATTGCAGAGAGTATCGGTCACGGCTTTCAATGCCGTCTCCACACTCTGCACATCGCCGGAGATCACGACTGACCCTGTAAAACGATCGAGAAATCCGATTTCCACATCCGCTTTCTTCGTTGCGATATCAGCAGCAATTATGGCTGTCTCATATGGTGACAGTGTCAGGATACCGATGGCCCCCTTGTCATCGATGCCCAGACGTTCGTATATATCGAACATCGGCGATGCGATCACATGTGCGATGGTCACCTGTTTGCCCGGAACCGACTCCTGTATGATTCGTTCCATCGTTTTTTCATTCATGATTCCCATTTTGCATCACCTTTCCTGCTGTTTAATGTCTGATAACGGAAACCGGGAAATCGTATTCCCTGATCCAGCCTTCGATCCGATCCAGATCCGCATCATCCAGACTTGGATCTCCCTTGATCGGGTAGTCCATGCCCAGCTGCACGTATTTATTTACGCCAAGCTTGTGATACGGAAGAAGATCGATACCTTCAAAATTCTTGAAATTTCTAAATGGTTTGAGGAATTCTATGACTCCTCTGATTTCAGCTTCGCTGTCATTTATCCCCTTGAGCATAGGCATCCGAACCTTTACATGATTTCTCTTCATGATCAGCTCTTCCAGATTTTCAAGGATCATCTCGTTGCGAACTCCTGTAAGTTCGAAGTGTCTTTCCGGATCGATGTGCTTCAGATCGAAGAGGAAAAGATCGACATATTCCGCAAAGCGAAGGATCGTTTCCTTTTTCGTATATCCGCATGTCTCGATAGCCGTATGCAGACCTTCCTGTTTGCATGCCTGCAGCAGATTGATGGCTGCTTCCGGCTGGGCAGTTACTTCGCCGCCGCCTAAAGTCACTCCGCCGCCGGACTGATCGTAAAACGCTCTGTCCTGCTCTACATACTCGAGGAGTTCTGAGATCGGAACCTGCTCTCCGGACACCTTCAAAGCATCCGGAATGCAGGCTTCCACGCACTGACCGCATCCGATGCAGTCGATGCTGCGATCGATGATATGCTCTCCTGAAGAGGATATACTGTGTATCTTCTGTGGACAAACGGGAACGCACGAGCCGCAGCTCACACACATTGTCGGTTTAAACATGATCTGATATTTCCGTTCCAGTCCCTCCGGATTCGAACACCACTTGCAGCGAAGTGGACATCCTTTAAAGAAAACCAAAGTTCTTACGCCCGGTCCATCATACATATTGTATTTCTGCTTGTTGAATATGAACGCTTTTCTTTCGATTACGTTATTATCGCCCATTTTATTCTCCCGTCTGTGGATCAAATGCTGATTTAGAACTTGGTCAGCATAGTTCTGCTGATGATCTCATCCTGTACATCCTTGCATAATTCTGTAAAGAATGCACTGTAACCTGCTACGCGGACAACCAGATCCTTGTAGTTTTCAGGATGCTTCTGTGCATCGATCAGCGTATTGTTGTCCATGTAGTTGAACTGCATTTCACCGTTTCCGAATGCACATGCTGTACGCAGCAGTGTGATGATGCCGTTTTCACCTTCCGGTGTATCCAGCAGTCCCGCCATCAGCTTGAAGTTGTGTACCATACCAATGTTCATGTTGTCGTTGGACAGTTTTGCCACGGACTTGATGATCGCTGTAGGGCCGTTGAAGTCAGCACCCTGCGTCGGGCTGATACCGTCGGATAACGGTGTCCATGCCCTGCGTCCGCCTGCAGATGCACCGGTCAGCTGTCCAAACGGGGTATTGTTGGAAATGGAGAGTGTACCATGACTCAGTACGGAGTACAGAGTCTTGTACTTTCTGTGTTCCATCTCTGTAAAGTTGATCAGGTCTGCTGCGATCATGTCTGCATAATCGTCATCATTACCATATTTCGGAGCAGCCAGGCAGTCTGCCTTGATCTGATCATATCCTTCGAAGTCAGCCTTCAGAGCTTCATTCAGCTGCTTCAGTGTGTATTTTCTGTCATCGAATACCAGTTTCCTGATGGCTGCCATGGCGTCAGCATAAGTTGCCAGACCGGACCATACAACACCAGGTCCGAAGTTGTACATCGCACCGCCTGCAGATACGTCCCTGCCCTTTTCCATACATCCTTCGTACATGATGGACATCAGTGGCTTCGGCGCCAGGTCTCTGTGTACACGCTGTGATATCACTGTTGCTACAGCAGTCCACTTGGTAACGTACCTGATCTGTTCCTTAACAGCTGCATCAAACTGTTCATACGTCTGATACTGATCAAGGTCTCCCATATCCGGAGTGACCTGCTTGCCGTACCAGAGCGGAACACCGTGGTTCAGTACCAGTTCGATACAGATCGGCCACTGAGTATAAGAAGTGGAAGTCCACTGATACAGTCTTCCTGCTTTCTGCGGTTCTACGCATCCCATCAGGCAGTAGTCTCTCGCATCTTCGATGGAAACGCCCTTTGCCAGCATCATCTTGATGTGAGTATCGTCGAAGTGGCATGCAGGGAATCCCATACCGGAACGAACTACGTCTACGATCTTCTTCATGTATTTCTGAGGCGATTTGTTGTTGATACGGCATGCCAGGGATGGCTGATAGATCTTTACGTGTCTTACAGCATCCATCAGCAGGTAAGTCAGTTCGTTCGTGGCATCTCTGCCGTCACGAGTCAGACCGCCTACGCACATGTTTACGAACGGCTGATATCCTGCGAAGAACTTTGAACCGCCTTCACTTGTGATCCACATCATTTCTGACATCTTGATCAGCATACATCCAGCCAGTTCGAATGCCAGGAAGTTGTTCATGCGTCCGGCGTCCAGATCAGCCTTGTAGTAAGGGTACATGTACTGGTCGACACGACCGATGGACATGCCGGTCTGGTTTTCTTCTACCGGCAGCAGTGACTCGATGGTCCATACAGCCTGGATCGCTTCCCAGAAAGTCTCCGGTTTGTGAGCCGGTACTCTGGCATTGACTTCAGAGATCTTCAGCAGTTCTTCTTTTCTCTTCGGATTTGTTTCCTTTGCAGCCAGCTCAGCAGCATACTGAGACATACGGCGTGCATAAGCCATAACACCTTCTGTCGTGTCAATAACGGATTTGTAGAAATAGATCTTGTCCAGATCGTCCGGGTTTTCGTAGTCCAGCATTGCCAGGTGTTCCTTGGCTTCGTTCTGGATGTCGATCATGCCCTTCTTCATCAGGATCACGTCATATCCAGGGTTGGAGTCTCCGCCGCCGTTTAATGCGTGGTAAGAACAGTCGGAAACGAATGATTCTCCGGACAGTTCCCATACGCCTGCTTCACGATACTGGCTTTCGCAGTATTCGTCAACGGATTTGCCTTCCCAGAACGGGAACAGTTCATCTCTCATGACTCTCTTGTCTTCATCAGCGATGTAGAACGGATCCTGCGGACGGCTGCCGATAGTGTCGATTTCATCCACCATCCATCTCCAGGCGATATCAGGAGAAAACGCACCTGCACGCGGTGCGCCGTTCGGTGCTCCGACGATCAGCTCGTTGTCCTGAATCACCAGAGGAGCTGTTTCACAGCAGTAACGGAAACACTTTGCACGAAGTTCGATCTTCGGCATACCAGGGTTTTCCTTGGTGATCTTCGTTACCGCACGCGCCCTGTGAGTCGTAATGGACGGAACCTGCTTTAAGAAATTCTCTTTCAGTCTTACCAGACGCTCTGTCGGTCCTACCGGAACTCCATCTTCGTCGACCTGAGTAGTTGCCGCAGCGATGGATGAGTAGTAAGCCGGATGCTCATGGCTTCCTGCAGGAGCAGGTGCCGGCTGAGACTGTGCCGGTGTTACTGTGGAAATGTCTCCAGAAACGGATTCAAACATTTTCATCAGAGAAGTTCGTTCTTCATCAGACATGTTTTTCGTTGCTTCTGCAATTTTATTTGAAAATTCACGAATATCCAAATCTATTACCTCTCTTTCTCTATCGAAACGAATCAGCTATAACTAATTATTGATACTTGCCAGTGCGTCTTCCAGCAGCCGCTGCAGTTTTCTGAGACTGTCCTCATCTCCTGCTACACCTCTGCACCCATATGCATCGGCCGGCGTGCCCATGCCAAGATCTTCGATCCGGCGGACACCGTATCCGACTTTTCTCACATAGATGAGATTCATCGGAGATACGTTATCTGAGGTGATGCCCTGTCCTGCAGAACCGCTTCCCAGGGTCATGGCCGGGAACAGATTCGTAGTCGCTCCCATACTGCCGTATACGGCCGGAGTGTTGACCAGCATTCTTCCTACCGGTTTTTTGATCGCAAACTGATGGATCACGTCAGGATCCTTAGAGTGGATCACCAGCGTATGTCCCTGGCGCTCTGATAACAGAAGTTCGATACATTTCTCGCAGGCATGCATCCAATCATCCTCGATGAAATATGAGAGGACCGGACAAAGTTTTTCTTTCGAGTACGGATTGTTTTCCGATACATACTTCTGCTCTGCCAGCAGTACTTTCGTCCCGGCCGGAACATCGATATCAGCCCAGCGAGCCAGATCTTCTGCTGTCTTTCCGGCCATTTCCGGATTGGCACTGCCATCTTTAAAGTAAAAGAGCTTTCCGAGACGCTCTGCTTCTTCTTCTGTCATGAAGTAAGCTCCGCTTGCTTCAAATTCGAGTCTTACCTCTGATGCAATGCAGCTGTCCACGACAACGGACTGTTCCGCTGCCGACACGACGCCATTGTCAAATGTCTTGCTTGCTATGATATCATGGACTGCCTGATGGATATCGGCCGTTCGCTCGATGAACGCCGGTCCGTTACCTGTTCCTCCATAGATCACCGGTTTTCCGGAACCATATGCATCTTCCAGCATGCCCGGAACTCCTGTGTTCATGATCATGGAAGTCCATTTATGTTCCATCAGTTCCTTCGTGCCCGCTTTTGTCACGGTATGAAGGTATGCCAGCGCCCCTTCCGGGAGTCCGCAGCCTTCGGCTGCCTGGATCAGAATGTCCAGCACTCTGGAAATGGATTTCTGTGCTCTTGGATGCGGCGAAAACAAAACGCCATTGCCGGACTTGACGGCGATCAACGCTGTGTATATGGTCGTGGAAACAGGACTTGTCGCCGGGCAAAGGCTTACTAAAACACCCTTTGGCACTCCTACATCCATGATCTGTTTTTCCCGGTCCGTGCGGATAACGCCTACGCACCGCATATTTCGCAGATGAGCCGGCAGGTATTCACAGGCAAACCTGTTCTTGATGAATTTGTCCTGCCACTTGCCGTAATCCGTTTCCTCTGCAGACATCACTGCCAGTTCCTTCGCGTGAGACGAAGCCGCCTGTGCCATAGTCTCGACGATCTCGTCCAGCTTTTCCTGCGGGAAGGTTGCCAGTTTCTGCTGCGCTTCATATGCATTTTCAGTCAAGATACGAGCTTCCTGGATCGATAGCAAATCGTTATCAATGATATTCACTTTCATTTGCATCTCTCCTTTTCTCTATAAGTTCGTCATCATATCCGGATTTTTTATTCTGCCGGATACGGAAGCAGCTTATCCAGCGAATACTGACAGGTGATCTTCTTCAGTCCCTCGTGCGGTCTTGCGATCACCGTGGAACTGTAAACCTCATGTCCGATCGCTTCTACTGCTTTGATGCCGGCTTCTACTGCAGTCTTGCATGCTCCGACATCTCCTTCTACCAGCACCGAGATATATCCGGATGCGGTATTTTCAAAACCGATCATTTCTACATCAGCTGCCTTGCACATTGCATCGGCTGCTTCAATGCAGTATACGATACCGAAAGTTTCGATCATGCCCAGAGCTTCTGTTCTGATCGCGCCGGGTTCCAGCAGTTCTTCGTCACACTGAGTATCTACATCATAGATGGATACTACATCCCCGATCGGACGGATCGGTCTTGGAATGACATCGGTCGCTGTCAATTTACCGATAGCTTCTGCAGCTTCTGCACCTGCCTTGATCGAAGACTTTACTGCAGCAACATCTCCCTTGATGAACATCGTTACCAGAGTAGATCCTACGTTTTCATAAGATAACAGTTCTACTTCTGCTGCCTTGAGCATCTTGTCACATGCTTCCAGTGCAGGTACCATGCCGATAGTTTCCAGCATACCCAGTGCCTGGTCTGCATAATATCTTGCCATAACAAGAATCTCCTTTCCTGAAAATCTTTGACACCTGCCGTCCCGTTTTCTTTGCGGCGGCAGTGCCGGGCTTTTTTAGCAAGTAAACCGAAAAAGGATGAAACACCCTTTTTCGGATACTGCATAACACTGATTTTAAATTAGTCCTTGATGTACTTGTTGATCGTATCGATGCCTTCCTGGCTGGACTTGTAGTAGATCACCAGTTTGCCATCCTTGTCCAGCTCATAACGGCTTTCGTCGATCAGTCCGTTGGAACACGCTGTCATCAGAGCTTCGTCCATAGCGTGATCCTTAAATGCCTTGAAATTGCCGTACTGTGCTCTGAGAGCATCCTGTACGTCAGCTCTGCATGCTTCTTTACCGTCTGTAAAGTACTTCAGTACTGAAAAGAATAATGGTCTCATGTTCCTACGCCTCCTTCTCTGTTGCCTTCTGCTGCGAAATAGCGAGAACGAAGATACCGATTACCATGGTGATAGCTCCTACCCAGCCTGGCCATGCGATATTCCATCCTTCTCCGCCGAAAATAAATCCGCATACAACGAGGCAGTACAACGGTCCCCAGAATGCGTATGTACCATTGCAGCCCATACCTAAAGCAGCACCGCACATGGAAGCACCCTTGTACCAGAACTTGAAGGACCAGGATGCAAAAATACCTGCAACGATGAACATCCAGATGGATGGTCCGTCAGCCAGTGCATGTCCTACCAGAACCAGTCCTGAACCGATCCCGTCTCCGCCGATCATAGCCAGCAGGGAACACAGGATGACAGCGTTTACGATACCGGATGTGCACTGACGGATACAGATCGCGATTTCTGTATCGACCATGCAGCACGCATATCCGCCTACAGCACCTTCGATACCCCAGCCTAATGCTGCACAGAATGCCGCGATGATACCGATAACAGCTTCACCGCTCATGTTTCCGAAGATACCTGCGAGTCCGTCTTTCGGAATGCCATATCCGAACAGACCGATGATTACAGCTGCTGTGAAGCAGATCACGATACCGAGGATCATGCCGCCGCTAAGCTTCTGCTTGTAAATGATCCTTCCTATGATCGCGCCGATTGCTGCGTTCAGCGCCGCGATCGGAACGATGATGGATCCAGCCATCTGCAGACCTATTACATATGCTGTGGAAGCTAAAGGCCCGCCTATGATCGCTGCAAGGATCAGGATCCTGCCCGGCTTCGTGTTGATAGATCTTGTGAAGTCACCCAGTCTTCCGATTATCGCTGCATAGATCAGAGACCATACTGCAGAACAGATATCGTTTACTGCTGCACCTACTGCAGACAGTGTGTAAACAAGTGCGAATGCAGAAAGACCTGCTGCCACCCCTGTTCCACCATAATAATCAACCCAGATTCCGGATGCCATGCCCTGTGTCAGGAACGCTGTATATCCACCATACAGAAAACCTGACATCAGTGCGATAAAAATCCCCTTTTTACGGTAGGATTTCTCCTGTACCTGCTTTGCCGCCAGAGCATTGTTTGACATAGTCATTGCACTATCGCTCATAATACACCTCCTTTTTAAACGAATATTTGCAATTAAAAATATATAACTCTATAAAAAATTATATCGTTACCAAAGATCAGCAGAATCATCTAAAAGTAAAACCGTATAGACAAGCAGCCCGGTATACGCCTATACTTCTGTTTCTATGACTCTTTGCATGGTAATAATCAGTACCTCAGTGCCCAGTATTTATATTATTATTTTAGCCTATACTCCTATGAGGAATGTCAATCCAAAAAAACACTTAAGCTACACTGCTTTTTAGTCACTTTTCAATCAAACATTGATATAAAAAAACAGTAAAACTTTTATTCGATAAGAAACTATACGGATTTTTCTTATTTTCAAAATCTTCACACTCCTTGCAATTCCAATAAAAAAGAGTTTTTTCTAAAATTCTTTTTTCGAAAAAACTCTCCTTTTCTTTCTTCTTCTGATTTTTTTCTTTTTTAAAACGATATATGATCAGATATTGCCCCTAAGGGGAACCTTTTGCCGACTGTAAAATCAGTATATTTATCCGGGACAACCCATATAAAGAAACTGCCTAAGTTATTTTTCAATATCCACATAAATCTCGGTAACAAAATCACTGGATTTTCGGATGGTCCAGTAATCCGTAACATATCTCTCAATAGAAGTATTTCCACATTTGTAACCGTGGATCTTCGCCCAGCGAAATATCCTGTAGTACGCTTCGTTGATGGCATCATGAGAACCGATATGATATGTCGAAAGCATCATCTTCCCGCCAAAACTCATAGTTTTGCTATCATCAATCTCCCTTGCTCCTCGCTGGAACACAAAAGCTTTGGTAGGCTTTCCCTCCAGTTTCTCCGCTATATCAGGGAAACATATACATACCGGACCCGTAATTGCATGTCCGATTTCCTCCAGGTAGTTAGTCCAGTCGATATTGATGATAGATTCCATATAGTTATGCTCAAAAGTCTGTTCCATATAGCACATAGATTGCATCACTATATATTTGAGTGAAACTTCTGTTGCCTTGTTCTCCAATACGCTTTCTGCCTCCATAACCAGATTGTACCAGTCAGAGACGGATGTATAGGCGACATTGATATCTTCTCTCTGCTGTCTCAGTTCATCTATCTTTTTGAGAAAGCCCCGTTCCTGCACTTCGTAGGTATCACTTTCCAGGAATTCCTTCATTTCCTCCAGTTTAAATCCCATCTGCTTGAAATATTTAATAACAGGAACCAGAAGCAGTGTCTCTCTGCTGTAATACCGATACTTGTTTTCCTCGCAGATATAGTCCGGTGAAATAATATTGATCTTGTCATAAAAGCGGAGTGCCTTTTTTGATATATTACAGATTCTGCTGACTTCTCCGATGGAATACAGATCATGCGGTATTTTCGAGTAATTTGTATCTTTCATCAAACCTGCCACCTTTGATTCCTGACTGCTGCTCATGCTCTGCCGACCCTGGCGCCGGGCTATCTCTTTCTCAGGATCCTTGCTTCTGCATCATCCATGGATCCGTACCCGTAAAATCTCGTCATGATCCTGTGGATCACAAAAGACGGGTTATGCAATTCATCTGCCGGATCGATCCCCGCAATGTGACGATAGTACAGTTCCAGTGTCCGCAGCGAATACGTTTTCAGCTCACCGATCGTATATATGTGAAACGACACACCGCCTGTCTTCGTACCCTGCAGCGGTCTGCTCCTGCTGCCAAGTATCGGATACCGCTCGGCGAACACTTTTTCAAAATCCATGAGCTTATTGACAATACAGTCCACCATCGCGTTCTTTTCAGATGAGATCTGCGGAAGTGCAGATTTTATCTCACGGTCAAAATAAACCTGATCCGTATACTCCATCATGTACCCATACTTCTCTGTGATTATATTACGTCCTGCTGCCTGTATTTCCAGAAGATCCTGCTCATAACTTTGCAGCGTCGCATCATCAAAAGCCGCAAACTGACTGAAACGCATCACATAGAAAGTCCATTCATCGTCCTGGCAGGGTGCACGTCCGCCTATATTGACCACTTGATCAAACATGCTCCATTCCATATCAATGATCCTGTTTATCAGTTCATCCTTATGGCCGTCCCTGCGCTTGAATTTATCGTTTATAAATCTCATATCGTACGCACCCACCTTTTCTCAAATATACATTTCAGAATTTCCAATATCGAAACAGCATATGCTGTCAATCAAAATCCGCCATGATATGCAGGTTTTTAAGGCGAGCATCATGAATACTTCGCATCAGTTCTTCCCCATGCACCTGCAAAAACGCATCTGTACTCCGAGTAAACCCTCTGCGATTCAGCTCATTGCCTACACTGATACATACTTTCTCGATCACTTGCATTTTATACCCTGCATTTTCCGGTCGGTCCACAATCTGTGTCAGCTCCGTAATAAGCTGCACGGCATCCTTCAAAATATTAAAACGCGCTGCGCCTTTGAAAACCCATTTGTAGTACGGCATATATGCTTCATTGAGCAGATAGACTGCAGACATTGCTGTTCTGATAAATTCTCCGCAAGCCAGATAAGCCGCCTGACTATCCCCGCGCTTCATACATCTGCCGTAATTATATTGTCCTGCCTGTGCCATGACAGCGCATCTCGCTGCTAATTTTTTTTTCAGCACGTCTTCCGGATAAAACGCTTTTAAAGCTGCCCGGATCTGTGAAAACATCCCGAGATAATCCACAAAAACTTCTCCGCTGGTCACCGTTGCTAAAAAACGTTCCGGTATCCGAAACCACTCCATGTTGTCCTGCGGTGCTTTGGACATCCCAGTGAACTTACGGTAAAATCCCTCTGCAGAGATCACGCCTACTCTGCCGCCGCCCTGTGCCGAAGGAATTCTCCTGTATCCATGATATTCTGCCGGCAAACTGTCATATGCGCTTTTGAGCTCAGCGCCTGCCTGCTGGTAAAGCCACTCCGGCACCCAGATACAGAATGCAGGTCCGAAATCGTGATCAGTGGAAATATCATCATCAAACCCCAGACATTCAGAGCCCTCCCCCACAAGCCCTGCGGCAATATAGGGACGGTACTGCAGCAGTCGGGTATCGATCAAAGGTTTTCCATATTCCTCAAAATATGCCCTGGAAAGTTCCATACCTTTCATAGTTTCATACCTCTCAATTTCATAACGCAGTCTGCCAGTGCACTATAATATTCCGTTCTGCCGAAGTCACGCTCCATCAGCGTCAGTGCCTTTTCATACCAGTGAACAGCCTCGCTTATCTGCCCTTTAAGATAAAAAACCTGTCCCAGTCCGGCACATGCAGCAGAATAATGGACATTACCGCCGCCTCCGGCCTCAAATAACCGACATGCCTCTTCAAAGCTTTCCTTCGCCATCTCCAGCTTATTCTGCCGGACCTGCAGTTCTCCCAGATTGGTATACGTAGTTGCCAGTTCTCCCCAGCATTTTGGAATGTCTTTTATTATGCGGAATGCAGTATCCAGCGCCTGTTCTGCCTTCTCCATTTCTCCGGTATCGCGATAGACCATACTTATGTTGTTGCACAGCGCCGCCATCCGGTAATCGCCCGCAAGCCCGCGCTCTACAAGCAAATCTCTGGCTTTCAGAAAATAACGAAGAGCTTCCTCAAGTTCTCTGGAATTGACATACACATCTCCCGTATTGATCAATGCTGTCGCATAATGCTCAGAATGAGTCAGACCCATGTGTTCTAAATTTGTCAGCACCGTATGGTACAGTTCCTTCGCTCGATCAGTCTGACCCATGGCACGACAAACACCTCCCAGCTCGTTGCATACTGCAACGATCCCGGAGGAGTCATGTTTTGTTTCTGCCTCCCGTAAACAGTTTTCCAGATATCTGATGGTCTCGGCACTGTTCTTTTTTTTATACAATGCATCCAGTTCCTGATAGAATTGTTTCAGATCGATTCCGTTCTGCATGATATCACCTACTTTTGACGAATAAAGTTAGTCATAACCGGTTTTTCATATTCCGGCTGCTTCACACACTCGCGCAGCCCTGCATACTTATTGCGGATAGAGTACGCTATGCTCTCTCCCAGCGTGCGCATAGTCTGCATACCCTCTTTATCCTGTCTGACTTCCTCAGGTGAATTGCCGTGTACCTGATTCCAGTACTGTGATGTTGCAACGGTCATCTTGTTGATCATAAAATATTTGTTGATTCGGTCAAATGCTGTGCTGGCACCGCCCCTTCTGCAAGAGACAACTGCCGCTGCGATCTTGCCCTCCATTCTGCCGCTTTGGTAATTACTGTAAAACAATCTGTCCATAAAGCAGCAGAGCTGTCCGGACGCTCCGGCATAATACACCGGTGATCCTACGACGATCCCGTCAAATTCCACTAGCCGACCGGAAATCTCATTGACTCCGTCATTGTCGAACACACACTTGCCCGTGGTGAAACAGCTGCCGCATCCTACGCATCCTCTGATAGGAACCGCACCGATATGATAGATCTCCGTAGTGATATCGTTCCTGTTGAGCGAATCTGCCACTTCTTTCAGTGCAGTATACGTACACCCGAACTGATGCGGGCTGCCATTGATCAATAAAACTTTCATTTTCAATCCTTACTGTAAGCCTTTTTTCAGTAATAAATATCAAAAAAGTCTCAGTTTTGATTCAATGTACCATATCTTTTGAAAAAAATCAAACTAAATTTTTCGATAAAACTGTTTCTGTTCCGAAAAACTTATACCGCTCAATATTATGATCCGGTCACATGTATCACACCCTCTGCAAAAGCCTTATTCGAGCTTCGAGAAATCTGCTGCACCATGTTTACAAAGCGGACAGATAAAATCTTCCGGCAGGTCCTCGCCTTCGTATATATATCCGCAGATATCACATACCCAGCCCTTTTTATCGGTTTCCGGCTTTGGTTTCACATTGTTCTGATAGTACGTGTACGTCATCGTTTCGATATCAGAAAGCTTGACGCTCTCCGTCACTTCACAGATGAACATGATATGGGTTCCCAGATCTACCATTCCCGTTACGTTTCCGGAAATATATGCATTGGCATGCTTTGTCAGATACGGCAGTCCGTTGACCGCTTTCGCCTGATGCTCATAACCGGCAAATTTATCCACATTTTTACCCGACTGGAATCCGAAGTGTTCAAAGATCTTGAACGTGGCGTCTTCCGAAAGGACAGAAACATTCAGTCTGCCCGTATTTTTTATGACTTCGCAGGAATAATTAGCTTTGTTCACGTTCACCGCGATCCTGTTAGGATTATCACTCACCTGTGTCACCGTGTTGACTATGAGACCATTGTCCTTTTTCCCGTCATTGCACGTAACGACATACAGACCATATCCGATCTTGAAAAGTGCGGTTGGATCCAATTCTGCCTGCGTCTTCGCGCTTACCGGCAGATATCCCTTTGACAGTTCGTCGGCCAGTGCATCTATCTGTGCCGTGCTTTCCTCATTGAGAGCGGACAGGATCGTCACGTTGTTCTTCGCTATGGTCATATGCTTCATGTCTTCGAAATCAGCCTTCATGATCTTGTTGGCAACAGGAGCCCAGGATCCATTTTCAATAAAGGCTACTGTTCTTTTTTGGAAATTTCTTTCCTTTAGCTGATCGATAAAATAGCGCATGAACGGGAAGATCTCGGAATTATACGTCGTGGTAGCCAGTACCAGCTTGTCGTATCGGAACGCATCTTCGACCGCTTCTGCCATATCACATCTTGCTAGATCGTTGACCGCTCCCACAGGCACACCTTTACGTTCAAGCTCCGACACCAGAAGTTCTACGGCTTTCTTCGTGTTGCCATATACCGATGTATAGCAAATGCATACACCATCGGTTTCAGGTTCATAGCTGGACCATGTATCATACAGATTGATGTAATATCCCAGATTTTCCGTCAGAACAGGTCCGTGAAGCGGACAGATCTTCTCGATATCCAGTCCTGCAGCTTTTTTGAGTATACTTTGCACCTGGGCTCCGTATTTACCTACGATACCGATGTAGTATCTTCTGGCTTCGCAGGCCCAGTCTTCCTCAGCGTCAAGGGCGCCGAATTTGCCGAATCCGTCAGCTGCAAAGAGGATCTTCTCCGAAGATTCATACGTCATCATTACTTCCGGCCAGTGTACCATCGGAGCAAACACAAACGTAAGCTGATGGTTTCCAAGGTCTAGAGTATCTCCGTTTTCTACCTCCAAAGTGTTTTTTAGTTCCATCCCCGGGAAAAACTGGCGGATCATCTTGAAGGTCTTCTTGTTGCCGACAACTGTGACATCACCGTATTTTTCCAGGAACGCCTTGATGGATGCCGAGTGATCCGGCTCCATGTGCTGGATGATGAGATAGTCCGGCTTCCTGCCTCCGGTCGAATTATAACTTCCCTGCCTGGTTGCGAACATAGCCGGCGGAACAGCAAGATAATCAAGCTTTCTGCCGCTCAGAGCAGCATCTATATTGGCAAGCCATTCCTCGGTTTTCTTCTTGTCTATCGTGTCCATGATGGCGATCTTGTCGTCGATGATCGCATATGAATTGTATGCCATGCCATTGGGAACGATATACTGACCTTCGAAAAGATCCACATCATGATCGTTAGCACCTATATTGATAATCGTATTCGTAACATTAGTTGTCATGTTTTGTACCCCCCTATACTGGATAATTTTTATCTATTAATTTTATTATACCCGTTTTTTCTGCAAAAGGAAACAGTCAAAACTATATTTTTTGATTTTTCAGATATTCAGATCCCGAAAGTCCAGATATTCCAGAAAACGCCGAGCGGCCAGAGACAATTCTTTCTTGTTTTTCATAGCTACTCCGATCGTCCGATACGCGTCCACATCCAGAGGCTTTACCATCACATCATATGCGATCCTCTGTAAAATCAGCTTTGGCAAAATGGCGATCCCCAGCCCTTTCTCCACCATTCTCCACCATGGACAGAACCGCATAGTCATCAAAAGTGGTGTACTTGGGCTTTGGTATCAGTCCGTTTTTTTGATAGTTCTCCGTGATTTCTGTTTTAGTTCCTTTTTCCAGCATGATAAAAGGATCATCCTGCAAAGACTTCACCGGAAAGGTGTCCGCATGCGCCAGGGGGTGGTCTTTCGGAAGCACTACCATTGTTTTTGAAACACCGAAAATCTCTTGTATTTTTAACTTTATCAGGGTATTCCATGGGAATAAGCTGGCTGTTTCTCTTTGAAGCGTATCGACGGATCGGCGTCAGCATCGCATCTCTCGGATACTACTGCGGTCCCGTCATCGTCATGGCTCTGGCGCCTGTGATGTTTCATGAAAAACTGACTTTGGAAACCTTTCTGTTCCATGAAAAGCCGGAGAGTCAAAAAACGAATCTCCGGCTAAGCTGTCTTATTCTATTGATGCTATCTTGATTATATTGATTCTGCAGCTCATTTAAACTTTACTTGCCACGCCGCAATTAAACTCATTGCTTTATACTTTCGATCCTTTATTTTTCCTGCTGCGAAGGATCAGAGCCACTGAACCGCCGGCTGCAGCTGTCATCAGAAGGATCAGCAGCAGAAGATTTGTGTTGTCCCCGGTATCCGCAGCAGATGTCTTTGGTTTGTCAGCAGAGCCCGGCTTACCATTATCCGTCGGTTTTACCGCAGGATCCTGTTCTTCCGTACCGCCTCCGGCTTTCACCCAAATCGGATTTGAAACCGCATAGTTACCGTTGCTGTCGATCGCAACGTAGCTGTACCACTTCGCATCTTTTCCGGAATCGATCGTGAATTCAAGCGTCTGCTTGTCTTTACTCCCCGCCAGCTCTTTTGTTTCCGCTTTCACGCCATTTCGGTAAAGAACAACTTTTTCCAGACCATTAACTGCCATTGCGTCAATCTTCAGTGCTTTCCTGTCTGCCGAGATGGTGTCTCCAAATGACTCTCCATCATAAGTAAAGAAGAGCGGTCCCATAGTAACATATGAACGTCCGTCCTTCAGCGCTGCGAGGTAAGCCTTCGTATCTGCACTGCCTGCTTCTTCGCTGTTTTTTCCGACTTTTGCATATTGCCTGATGATTCCCGGATACAGTGCCGTATTAGTCGCCTGATGCTGGTCGGAGCCTGCGCTCAGATATTTCTTTTCTCCGGCATTCCAGAACGCAAATGCAGTTACGAGAGCTTTTGCATCCATCTGAGAGATCCCGGCACTTGCAATGGTGCTGCTGAGCTTGTCCAGACTGATGTTCTCATAATTTTCTGCAGTGAGTTCTTCCAGTGTGTCCAGTGTCTTCCCATCGGATGATATAGTTGATTGCAGTTCGATGAGATCGAAATCCTTCCAGCCTTCCGCATGGCCGCCGGCAACGCTGTCCTGATTGTGCAGGAATCCGTAGTCGGAATACGGATGATGTACGATAACCAGAGCATTGGCATCATGTCCGGCTTTGATGATCTCAGGCGGTGTTGCTGTAGAAGCGTTGACTATGTTGCCTGTTTCTTTTTCGCTGAAATCAACGTTGAGAACACCCCAGTGTCCCCATCCCGGAGAAACTTCCATATTGGAGATGTACGGTCTTCCGAACTTGTCGGAGAAGTTCTTCATCAGAATATTATTGATCCGCGTATCGTGGTCCGAAACGAGATTGTAATGGAGCTTCGCGGCGATCTGTGCATTGAACAGATCCTTCGGAGGCGTTGCTCCATCGCCGTAGTCCGAGTGCTGATGGTTGTCCATGGATACCCAGCCGGATGTCTTCGGATCGATCAGTTCATCGATGACAAAGGTGTGTTCAACGCCGCCTGCAGTCACGTTCGTATTGAACGGTACGGCATTGGATTCAAAGTCCTTGCCGTATGAAGCGGTAAAGGTCACATCGTCTGCCTGAGTCAGATTGAATTCCACAGCTGTTTCCCTGGCTGCGGAATTACTGAAATATGTACTGATCCCGGCGCATTTGTTCTCATAGGTCACGCCTGAGATCTCTACCCGGAACGGGATCGCATTTCCATTCTGATCCTTGGCGCTCAATTTGACAGGTGCACCTGTCTTGATGGTAAAGTTCTGTGTTTTATCGCTCTTGAGTGTAAACTCCTCCGTAGTCTGGGATGTGTACCCGGCTGCTTCCAGCTTCAGCTTATATCTGTAAGTACCATCCCCGTCAAAGCTGTTTTTGGTCTTCGGCAGTTTGAAAGAATACTCCCCGTTCTTGTCGGTGATCGCCCATACCATCGGCTGTTCGACAGTCTTTGGTGTATCGACCTCAGCGCCGTTTACTGAACCGGATTTTTTCGTGCACATGTACTTACCGTCTTTTTTAACGATCACATTCACGCCTTCGACAGGCTTGCCGTTTTCATCTTTTACAGTTCCGCGGACCATCGCCGTATCGTCATCTTCGATCTTGTCGCGCGCATAGACGCGATCCAGCACGGACGCTGTGGAATTGGAGGTTTCTACGAGAACTTCCCCCTTGAAAGTGTAGGATTTCCCGGCCTCAAGAACCTGGTTGATGTAAAGATCCTTGTAGCCGGAAGAGCCTTTGTAGGCGTCGGAGCCGTCCATGATCAGAGATACGGCGTAATCATCCTTGTACGTTGTGACGAATTTCCCGAAATATTCCTTTACGTTCTCATTGTTTCCGATAGCGATCCCGGTAGCCTTGGTGTCCGGATAATATCCGTAAGGGCCGAACATATTGGCTGCGTTAGTGCTTATGGAATAGCCTGAGAACATTCCCGTGCTGCTTTTACCGGCAGCTGATTCATTTAAGGCCTTGTTTCCGTAGTCGATACCCTTATTTGGATTTTCTACCGTGGTCTCCATGGTAAGGTGACTGTCACCGGCTTTCAGGGTATAGACCTGTGTCACGTTAAGAGGCAGTGCATCATCATTGATGCCGTCCTTGTTGGGATCCGCCACCCAGTAGCGGTACTTCGACGTAACCGTGACAGTATTTTTGTCCGATGATACCTCCGATGTGACATTAACGTCGTTTCGCAGATCTGTCCCGTTGTATTCTCCTGTAGCAGTCCAGAAATCCATCAGAAGCTCCACGTCATTGACCAGATCCGGCCCCCAGTTCCCTTCTGAATCGATCGCACAGATATCCAGAATACTTCCCTTTGTCATATTCCAGTAGTTGTTGGAACCGACTGCAAAAGAAACCGCCATCTTATCATTCCAAATGGTGATATCTTCAGCATCTGTTGCCATTCCTTCAAAAATCTTGGTAGCCCCTTGCTGAACGCCGCAAGTTCCACTGGCTGCATAGGATATGGCCGGCAAGGATACGAATGGTGTTACCGCCATAATCAGAGCCAGAATACCAGCTATCATTTTTTTCTTCATAAAATATACCTCTCCTGTAATTTGTATAGTTATCACAGTAACTTTTCTCTTATGCAATTCTGCAGTACAGCATTGCTGCTGCCTGTTGTTATCATCTCCCCTTTCTTCCTCTTCCAGGTGATTCTGATTCTGCACAAACACCCGGATATTTTAAAATATTTCCTCATATCAGAAAATTTATTAAACTGATTATAGACTATACCTTAAAGGGAATGTCCAGAAAAAAATCAGAAACATCTGAAGATTTTATGCCGGCGGTTTTATGCCGGAATAACCACTTCAAAGCTTGCAGAAGCTCGGGAATCCTGCCGTGACCCATAAACTGCGGACAGCTGAATCTCCTGTTTTTTCCATATTCTAAGAGGGGATCTTACTTGACATTGACACAAGGGCATGGTGTATAAAATACTTGTTGCATAAAGAATGTACGGTTTTGCATGCATCACAGTCATCTCATGTCTGCGGCGAAGGAGGTAAAATAAAATGTTAAATGTGTCAAAACAAATGGCTTATATTATCCTGGCGATTTCCATCATTATCGAGATCATCGGTGATGCCATGCTGACCGCATCCAGTGGCTATGAAAACAAACTTCTGGGGATCGGAGCTATTATAACCATACTGTTTTCCTTTTTCATATTTTCCAAAGTGCTCCACATCATTAACCTGCCTGTCGCTTATGCCACCTGGAGTGTAGTCGGCGCACTGGTGTGCACACTGCTGGGATTTTTTTTATTTCATCAGCCTCTTTCCACCGTTGGCTGGATATCGATAATCGTACTGGCGGCAGCTACATTTACCATGAATATGTGGGGAACGCCTGTAAAAGAAGCATCTGGTTCTGAAACCAGCTCTGCAGATTCTGAAACAGCAATAAAAAGCACAGATAAGCACGACAGGAAGGAGAGTACATCATGTTAGCAGCTTATATTTTACTGGCACTTTCCATCATAGCGGAAGTAATCGCGGCCTCATTTGTGACAGCCACACATGGTTTCACAAATCCCAAACCGACACTTATCTGCCTTTTAGGGTACACCATCAGCTATGCTTTGTTCGGATTCGCACTGACGGATATCGATCTGGGTATCGCATACGCGACCTGGGGTGCAGTAGGTATTGTCGTGACCTCTGTGGTTGGATATCTTTATTATAAGCAGAAACTGACCAGGATCGGCTACATATCGCTGATAGTCATCATTATCAGCACCTTTACATTAAATCTGCTGGGATAACCTGATCTTTCGCTAAAGCTGACCAAATAAAAAGCCCGAAGCATATTGCTTCGGGCTTTTTATTTGGTGCGGATAAAGGGATTCGAACCCCCATGAAGTAACCCTCACACGGACCTGAACCGTGCGCGTCTGCCAATTCCGCCATATCCGCATATCCAAGCGACCCTTTTATTATACTACATATTCAGGTTATTGCAAGTATTTTTCGGAAATTTTTTAGGAATTTCCATAATTTTTTGTGCAATCATTATACAAAAAAAGTGATAAATACTTCAAACAATCTCTCCGGTCATTGAAAATACATTGGGCAAGACTGTAAGCCGGGTTCTGTATCAGACGATCATCTATCTTGGCCTGATGTTGCCACCAGGCTCATGCGACCTACCTCCCGGACAGCGACGGGCCGCCGCTTTCCATGTCCTATTTGGTCTTGCTCCGGATGGGGTTTACACGGGAGATATGTTACCATATTTCCCTGTGAGCTCTTACCTCACAATTTCAACCTTGCCACGGCATGACCCGTTTCGGCGGTGTGTTTCTGTTGCACTTTCCCTATAGTTACCTACGCCGGACGTTATCCGGCATCCATGCCCTGTGGAGCCCGGACTTTCCTCATACATCCCGAAGATGCACGCGATCATCTGTCTTACCCAAAATATGACTTTAATATTTATACCATATAAAGCTTTTTTTGTAAAGCAGTACATCTGCTTCTGCTCAGACCTTGCGCTGAATGCCACCCGTCACCAGCCGGTTTTCAATACCGGCTTCCAGCACTTGCGATACACCCGGCATTTTGCAATCACACCGTCACCGCATCCGCCGGCCTGCGCCTACAGCTTGCAATGCATACTGCCAGCCTGGCGCCTATGGACTGCGATAAATTCCGCAACACATTCCGCGCCGCATCCGTACCATCATCTACAGTATATTGAACGGATCGATGTTCACAGCAGACTCCACGACTTCCGCTTTCCCGGCGAGCTTCTTCTCCAGCAGCTCCCGCATCGCCTGGGCAAAGAATTTTTCCGTTCCGTAATGCCCCGCGTCCAGAAGGCAGATGCCTCGTGCAGCAGCAGCCTGCGCCTCATGATACTTCACGTCGCCCGTTATGAAGAGCTGACATCCTGCATCCACAGCCATTTCAGCCATATCCGCTCCGGCTCCGGTGCATATCCCGACCGATGTTATCTCCGTATTCAGATCGCCGCATGCGCGAAGCTGCCTGATACTCATGTTCAGCTGGTTCGCAGCAAGCTCTATAGCCTGCACATAAGTCAAAGGCTTCCTGAATCTGCCGGTCCTTCCTATATCCGCCTCGTCGCGGTTTTCTGCCATCTTTGACGGTGAAACAACGTCATCGCCCCTGAGGTTTTTCACGGACGAAAGCCCAAGCCTTTCCGCGATGATATCATTATTGCCGCCCCTGACCTTGTCAAAAGGCGTATGACATGAATACACCGATATACCGTTCGAAACCAGCTTCATCACAGCTCTGTCCTCACTGCTGTCGTAGCTGAGCTTTCTGATGCCGCTGAAGATCAGCGGATGGTGCGATACTATCATGTCTGCACCTGCAGCGACCGCCTCGTCTGCCACGGCCTCCGTTATTTCAAGACATGTTATGACTTTTTTAACATGCTTCTCCGGAAATCCGATCAGCAGTCCGCTGTTGTCCCACGACTCCTGCAGTGATACCGGCACTGCGTCCTCGATCAGTTCAGTCACATCCGCAACTGTTATTATACCTTTTTTCCTATCTTCCATTTCCGTATTCCTCCAGCAAACGCTTCAGATAAGCTATCCCTCTGCATATCCTGTCTTCCTGCGCGATATCGCGCTCCTTTGCCAGCATCACATTTTCGAGCCTTTTCTTCTCATTTTCGATGTTCCTGGCAATAAATTCCTCTACCGGACCTGTCGCCTGTGTGATCCACGGCGGCACACGATATATGATGTCCTCGCCGGTGTCCTCTTCCGATGCGAACGATACGCCTCTTATGCAAAGCCTGCCGTCGTCCGTGACGTCTCCGGCTGCGGTATGCACGCCATACGTTTCCGATCCGGCATTATGCACGTCATCCGTCGCTGATCCGGTGATACAAACGTCATTCATACGCGCATCACCCATATGGACGCCATCTGCCTGCACACCATCCATACAAGCCACATCCACACTGGCATCATTAGTAAAAACGTCGTCCGCCTGCGGACTGAGCGCTGTTATTATCTCAGGTATGAACCGCCCCTCCTCGACCAGATCCTCATGGATTATCGTGAACCCGTTCTCGAGGAGCCACTTCCTGAGGTGCCCCTGCCTGGTTCTCGGCTGCAGTATGTATTTTCTGAAAGAGCATGTGTGCTCCATGTCGATGCTCATTATATCTCTTATGAGCATGCCGCCCATTCCCGCTATCACTACTGTATCCGTTTCGCCGCGCTCCAGTACGGATATACCGTCGCCCACTCTGAAATCCGCACGCTTTCTGTCTGCACCCAGCATGTCGAGATTATCCGAGCCTTTCATCAGAGACGGCCGGCTGACGTCAGTCATTATCACCGACGGCGATATGTCGTTTTCTATCAGATATATAGGCAAAAAACCATGGTCTGTGCCGATATCAGCCATGGTTTCACCTTCATTTATCCTGTCTGCTATTTTCTGCAGTCTTATACTTAATTCTGTCATGTTTCTATTCCAGGTAGTCCTTGAGTTTCTTGCTTCTGGTCGGATGTCTCAGCTTCCTGAGAGCCTTCGCCTCGATCTGTCTGATCCTCTCTCGGGTAACGTCGAATTTCTTTCCGACTTCCTCGAGCGTCCTGGCTCTTCCGTCTTCGAGA
This sequence comes from Brotomerdimonas butyrica, assembly GCF_025567305.1. NCBI lineage: Bacteria > Bacillati > Bacillota > Clostridia > Eubacteriales > Brotomerdimonas > Brotomerdimonas butyrica. The sequence continues at coordinate 98,493 of NZ_JAOQJP010000010.1, read as the reverse complement.
CCGAATCTGAGCTTCAGCACCTTCTGCTCTCTCTCTGTGAGAGTTCCCAGCACGTCGACCAGCTGCTCTTTGAGCATGGAAAACGCTGCAGCTTCTGCAGGTGCCGGCGCATCGTCGTCCGGTATGAAGTCTCCGAGATGGCTGTCCTCTTCCTCTCCGATAGGAGTTTCCAGTGAAACAGGCTCCTGGGAGATCTTGAGTATCTCTCTTACCTTTTCTACAGATATGCCCATCTCTGCAGCGATCTCGTCAGGGGTCGGCTCTCTGCCTTCTTCCTGGAGCAGCTGTCTTGAGACTCTTATCAGCTTGTTTATAGTTTCGACCATGTGCACAGGGATCCTTATCGTCCTCGCCTGGTCAGCTATAGATCTGGTGATCGCCTGTCTGATCCACCATGTAGCATAGGTACTGAACTTGTATCCCTTCGTCCAGTCGAATTTGTCAACGGCCTTTATCAGACCGAGGTTTCCTTCCTGTATCAGATCGAGGAACAGCATGCCTCTTCCGACATACTTCTTGGCGATACTTACTACCAGTCTGAGGTTTGCCTCGCAGAGCTTCTGCTTCGCATACTCGTCGCCCTGCTCCATCCTCTTGGCAAGGTCGATCTCCTCCTGCGCAGTGAGGAGCGGCACCTTTCCGATCTCCTTCAGGTACATCCTGACAGGGTCGTCGACAGCGATGTTCTTTGAGATCGTCGCCTCGAGATCTATCTCCTTCGCATCCGGATTCTCGGCTATCACCGCATCGACTTCCGGATCGTCCACTTCTTCATCCTCGAGCTCCAGCAGATCGATATCGTCAGGCTCGTTTTCCATATCGACCTCGACGCCCTTGCTCATCAGAAGTTCGTAGATCTCTTCCATCTGATCCTTGTCGAGCTCCATGTCTCCGAGCCTGTTCGAAACGTCTGTGTATGAAAGTGACTTTTTCTTCTTTGATGAGGCTTTTTCTGTCAGATCCTTTATGATCTGCGCTTTCGTTTCCTCGTCAAGCACTTCGTTTTCTGCAAATTCGCTGTTCTGCACAGGCTCGGCCTTAGCGCCTGCTTTTTCAGTGTTTACCTTCTTTGTCTTTTTCTTTTTTACGTCTTTTGTATCAGCCATTCCGTGCCCCTCACTTCTTTATTTTTTTCTGTATTTCTATAAGCTGCTGTGTAAGCCTTATTATTTCTTCGTGGTTTTCTTCCTCATCTGCCATGGAAAGGCGTACGAGGATCTCTTCTTCCTGCTTTTTGAGTTCTTTCTTCCTTATCTGTGCGATGCATTCGTCAAAGACGGACCGCTCGGTGCCTGGAGATATTATCTCCGCCTCTATTTCCGCAAGACAGACGGCGCACTCCTCATCGAGCCTGTCCTTAAGCGCATTGATATCAAGTATATGCCTGCCGTCGCAGATTTGCAATATATTTTCGTATATACTTTTTCCCTGTTCGCTCCTGAATACGATATCCCTCACATCTTCCGGCAGGTCGATGTAGACAGGATCCGTGATCATCAGCTTCAGCAGGTTTTTCTCTGCAGCCGGCATTTCCACAGCCGTCTCTGCTGCCCGGTCGTCGTCCCTGAAATGATGCTCGCCGCCCGGCGGCACCTTTTCCTGACTATTATTGCCTGAATACTCGAATCTTATAGCCCCTTCCGAAACACCTGTTTCCTCGGCAAGCTTTTTTATGTAGATATCGGCTTCCACAGGCTTCATCCCGCGCAGTACGTCCACCGCATCTCTGATGAAATCGACCCTCTGCTGTTCATCTGACAGATCGTACTTCGCCTTTACGAAGCCGAGCTTGAAGTCTCCGTACGGCAGTGCGTTTTCTATCAGCTCCTGGAAAGCCCTGCGCCCGTTCTTCTTCACGAACTCATCGGGATCCTTGCCCTCTGTGACTTTTAACACCTTTGCTCTGCAGTCTTCTCTGTAGAGTATGTCCAGTCCGCGCATGGCCGCGTTCTGTCCCGCCTGGTCGGCGTCATAGGAAAGTATCACATTTTTCGTGTACCGCCTGATCAGCCTTGCCTGATTCTCGGTAAGCGCCGTTCCCAGTGATGCAGAAACGTTCCGCACTCCGCTCTGATAGAGCGAAACGACATCCATGTACCCTTCCACCAGGACGATGGCGTCTTCCTTTCTCGCCTCTGCGCCTGACATATTCAGACCGTAGAGGTTGTACTTCTTCCTGAAGACCGGGGACTCCTGCGAATTGAGATACTTCGGCTCTCCGTCTCCTATTATGCGGCCTCCGAAACCGATGACCTTTCCTCCCGTGTTCTGTATCGGGAAGATCACCCTGCCGCGGAACTTGTCGTAGTACCTGCCGTCTTTCCTCGATTTCGATACGAGACCGAGCTCAAGCATCCTGTCTTCCGAAAATCCTTTTTCCTTCAGAAAAGTGTACAGACTGTCCCATCTGTCGTCAGCATATCCTATACCGAACCTGTTGAGTATCTCCTCCGAGATACCTCTGTTTTTCATATATGTATATCCCGGATTGCTGTGCTGACGCAGCGCCCTGTAATAAAACCGGGCCGCCTGACGGTTTATCTCGTAAAGCTCCTCCTTGTCCCTGCTTCCGCCGAAAGCGCCTTCAAGGCTGATGCCGTACTCCTTTGCCAGCATCTCCACAGCCCCCTTGAAATCGAGGTTGTAGTAGCGCTTTACAAATTCGATGACATCTCCCGTCGCTCCGCAGCCGAAACACGTGAATATCTGTTTTGTTTCCGATACAATAAAAGAAGGTGTTTTTTCATTGTGGAAAGGACAGATACCTTTGTAATTATTCCCCGTTTTCTTTAACGAAACGACTCTGCCTATAACATCGACAATGTTACACCTGCTTTTTATCTCATCTGCTATATTTACATTATTACTACTCACTTTTGCCCCTCTTGAAAACTGCGATGCATAATATTATTTACGACAGGAATCAGCACTTTCCTTTTTTTATTTTTATATTTTTTTGTTTTATTTACCGTGCTTCTTTCTGCGCTGCGCGCTGCCCTGCGCTTTCGGATATCCCGCAGCGCGAGTCTTTTGCAAAGCCTCCGCCTGCCTATCTCCAGCCCTTTGCAACGAACAGTTCTTCATAGAGGTTTATCGCATATCTGTCTGTCATGCCTGCGATGTGGTCCTTGGCGAGCTCCGCATCCGGGAAGCTGCCGCGCATCGCACGGAGATCGTCCGGCAGTCTGTCGGGATCTTCCAGGAAATACTGGTACAGCGACACGATGATGTTCCTGACCTGGCTCACGTCTTCCGCGCGCTTTACTTTATCATTGTGATACACGTTCCTGAACATGTAGGTCCGCAGCTCATCCATAGCCTGGTAGCGTTCCTCGCTGAGCTGCGCCGTAGGCCTTCCGCTGCTGTTTTCGATCATATCTCTCACGAGAGTGTCTATACGCTTCTTATGCGTGTCTCCGAGCACGGCTATGCTTTCCTTCGGCAGATCCTCCGCAGTGATGATGCCGCTTCTGATAGCATCGTCTATATCGTGATTGATATACGCTATGCGGTCGCTCGTCTTCACGACCTGCCCCTCAGCTGTCACAGGCATCGTGCTCCCTGTATGATTCAGTATCCCGTCACGCACTTCGAACGTCAGGTTCATGCCTCTCCTGCTGCTTCCCGACTCCAGCACATCGACGACTCTGAGACTCTGCACGTTGTGCCTGAAGCCTCCCGGATATATCTCGTTGAGCACGGCTTCACCGCTGTGTCCGAACGGCGTGTGCCCGAGATCGTGCCCCATCGCTATAGCTTCGGTAAGATCCTCATTGAGTCCTGCGCCTCTTGCGATGGTCCTGGCGATCTGTGATACCTCTATCGTATGTGTGAGCCTCGTCCTGTAATGGTCTCCCTCCGGTGCCAGGAACACCTGCGTTTTGTGCATGAGCCTCCTGAATGCCTTGGAATGCACTATCCTGTCTCTGTCGCGCTGATAGTCGGTCCTGATGCTGCACTTCTCCTCAGGCAGCTTCCTTCCTCTGCTCTCCGCAGCCTTTGCAGCATACGGCGACAGATATTCAAATTCTCTCTTTTCAAAGACTTCTCTGGTGACCATTTTACCTCCGGTTTTATCACAGGCTCCCGCGCATACCATCGATGTCCGGCGCGTGCATGAGCCCTCTCAGATCCTGCTTTTCCAGTATATATAATACTATCCGGCAGGCTATGTTGTAAAGTCGTTTCTGCGCCTTATGTTTTCCGCCAGCTGCACGTCTGCCTCGCTGATCAGCGCCGTGATCCTTTCCTGCAGTCTGCTGTCGAGAAAAAAGATATCCTCTGCTACCGCCTCCTCGAGATCCTGACGCTGCGCGGCAGTCATCGCTCTGTAAAAGCTGCTCGCCTGCAGCATTTCCTTCAATATGAGCTCCCCCTTTCCATGGCCTCTGTCCTGTACAGGAAATCCATGATCTCTTCGAGGCCGTCTCTGTAAAGCTCTATGCCTTTTACCGGTCTGCCGGGTATGAAGCTCGTCAGATCCTGTATGTTTTCACGATCATCAGTGAGCCCTGTGATGCGCATCACACCTGCCAGGACAAACTGCGCTGTTTCTTCGTCCCATTCTGCAGTGTGCTTCGGATGCTCCTCCGGGTCGAACTCATCTTCGGGTATCATCTGCACATAAAGATCGAAGGACGGGAAGCGGCCTGCTGAAATGTCGGAAGCCAGCTCTTTGAATGCCGTGTCACAGTCGAATCCAGCCATGAATTCAGCGGTTATCCGGTCGTTCACCTTTTCCCGCGATGCCGTTACATCCTCTCCACTGCCTGCTGCAGGGCATGACGGGATCCATCGGTACCTCACGAAGCACTTTTCACCTGAAGCGTTTTCCCAGACAGTTGTGTTTACAGAAAACCATTTTACGTTTATAAACGTTCCAGCGATGCCTTCGTACGAAAACAGCCTCAGCGCGCAGTGCAGAGACTCCGGATTTTCCGCGACAAACTCCCAGAACCTTCTGCTGTTCAGGCCGTCACAGTGCTCACTGCGTGTGAACGCCCTTATGAGATCCGGCAGCTTCTGCTTTTCATCGATGAAAAATACAGGTATGCTCTGACAGACCATGTCGTACTCTTCGCTGCCATGGAATTTGACGCTCATTCCTTTTATATTCCGGACAGTGTCAGCCGTCCCCTTCTGCCCGAACATCGATGCGAACCTGACCGTGACCGGAGTGACCTCATCCGTGCTGCTGAAGATCTCTGCCTGTGTATGATCCGCGAAGGACATGTAGGGCCTGAAAAATCCGCGGACGGTCAGCCCTTTGCGAAACAGCAGCCGTGGTCTCGGCATCTCTTTTATCATTCTCTGTATATGCTCAAGCATCTGAAAATCTGTCATATGCACCACCTCAACATTATAGTATGGCGCAGAGCGGATTTTGTTCTGAATATTATCAGACGGCTCCGGATACCAGATCTTTGTCTGATGTCCGGAGCCGCCGTTATTTCCATATTTATACGCCTGTATGTCCGAAGCCGCCTTCACCGCGCTCCGTTTCGGAAAGCACCTCTGCTTTCTCCAGGTCGGCCTTCTCATATCTGGCCACGACCATCTGCGCTATCCTGTCACCGTTTCTGACGATGAAAGCTTCATCTCCCCAGTTTATCAGCGAGACTCTGATCTCTCCGCGATAGTCGCTGTCTATAGTGCCTATGCCGTTGGTCAGCCCTATGCCGTGTTTCACGGCAAGTCCGCTGCGCGCACGTATCTGCACTTCGAATCCCGCAGGTATCTCCATGAAAAGCCCCGTCGGTATCAGCGCCCGGCGCCCCGGCAGTATCTCGACCGGTTCATCGATGTACGCCCTGATATCCATGCCTGCCGAGCCTTCTGTCTCATATCGGGGCAGCTCTCCTGACAGTGTCTTTACCTTTATCTTCATCGTTTTATCAGCCTTTCGAGGTCAAAATCCGTTCCTGTAACAGACGCTGCGCAGTACGACGAGTAGTCGCCGATCATCTCCGCAGCCTGCTTTATATCATCTTGCGTCACCTTGTCGAATTCGCTCAGCACTTCTTCAGGAGAGTACACCCTGTCAAGAAGCAGCTTGTTCTTTCCTATCGAAAACATCCTGCTGTTGATGTTCTCAAGTCCGAAGATATATGAGCTCTTTACCTGCTCCTTCGCCATAGACAGCTCTTCGGCAGTGACTCCGTCTTTTTTGAGCATCTCGAGCTCATGTCTGACCGCATCGAGAGTAGCTTCCGCCTTGTCATGCGCCACTCCGGCATATATGCTGAAAAAGCCCGTATAGCTGGAGAACACGTTCATTGAGCAGACTGTGTAAGCCAGACCCTTTTCTTCTCTTATATTCTGGAAAAGTCTCGAACTCATACTTCCTCCGAATATGCTGTTCATCAGCACGAACGCGTAGTACTTGTCGTCCGCCATGGAAATGCCCGGCGTCGCAAGGCAGATATGAGTCTGTTCGATATCCCTCACCTTTACGTCGAAGCTCTGTCTGTAAGGCTTCAGCGTGAAGTCCTGCGTCACTTTCTTCTCTCTGAGCGAAGTCAGCCTGCTTTCAAAAAGCTCTGCAATCCTTTCCTCGTCGAAATTGCCCGCAACTGCTATCACGATGCTGTCTCTCGCATACTTTTCGCTGTAATACGCAGTGAGCTTTGCACGGTCGATCCCCGCGAGGCTCTCAGGTGTGCCGAGTATGCTCCTGCCCAGCGGATTGCCGCTTGCCACGAGCTCCGATATCGTATCGTACACGTCGTCGTCCGGACTGTCCTTGACCATCTTTATCTCTTCACAGATGACCTTTCTCTCCTTGTCCATCTCCTCCTGGTCGAAGCGCGAACCTGTCAGCATATCGAGCAGGATCTCAGCTCCCGCATATATATTGGATGACAGCGTCTTGATGTAGTAGCATGTCGCTTCCTTTCCCGTGAAAGCGTTGAACATGCCTCCGATCTTGTCGACATCAGACGCGATCTCCTTAGCCGTTCGATTGTCCGTCCCTTTGAACATCATATGTTCGATATAGTGTGACACTCCTGAAACACTGTCGTTTTCATCTGCGGCGCCTGTTCTTACCCAGATGCCCAGGGCTGCCGACTGAACGTAGTCGGTCTTGTCCATTATTAACGTTGTACCGCATTTTAATTTTACTGTTTTTACCATATCAACGCTGCCTTTCTTCTAAATACAAAATGTATTGTAACACAAAAACATCTGTTTTCATATACTGCCATTGAACAAAAAACACATTAAAATCACCATTCAAGGAGGTAAAATATGAACTGTTTCTGCACACCGCAAAACAATGCTTCAGGGGATTCCTGCTGCAAAGCCAACGATCTCTGCAGCTTCAGCGGGAATCTCGATGACGTCACCGCTACTCCGATATACGTACAGAGCGTGTATGACGCCGTAAGGTTCCATATGCAGGGAATGAAGACTGTACAGAATCTCAAATTCACACCTGCGATCCCGCCGGGATGCTCCGTCAGCAGGATACTCGATATCCGCTGCAAAAAGGTCTTCGATCCTTCAAAGGCATCGGACCGCAGCAATCTGACACTCGACATGGAGACCGGTATCTCCGGCGCATATTTCGTGAACGAGTGCAACAGCGTTGTCGAGACTGTCGGCCCGGACGGAGTCCCTTCCGAGAAGATACTGTTCGCAGACACGAGCGAATGCGATTCGACCGGAGGCGGCACACCGATCTTCGGCACACAGAATGTCAAGATCTGGGGCAACATCATCATCTACATCGATCTTGCGATCTGCGACAGCTGCGGCCGTGAAAGCACGATGACGCTCTGTTCCGAAGTCAACATAGCAAATCCTTCCTGCCCTCTCGTACTTACCAATTTCTTCGAGCTCTGCATGCCTAGCACATCGAACTCCGCATTCATGCCTCGTCTCACGGAGCTTTCGAATGCCGGATTCAGCTGCAGGATGGCTACGAACAATGCGACGCGCGACCTGTGCATGGGTCCTAACGGCGAGATATCTGCAAATCTCATCGTCACGATCTGCATCACTGTCGAGAAGAAGATCACGGTGCCTGTACAGCTCTGCGTCCTGTCGACAGGATTCGCTGAAGCTCCTCTGCAGGAAAACGTTTCAGGCGTCGTGACATGCCCTGGTCTGTTTCCTGAGAGAAATGACAGCAGCGCTGCTGCCTTCGGCCCTCAGGGTGAGCAGAGCGGCTGCTCTGCGAACCAGGGGTGCGATCAGCACCGCCCTCCGGCACCTGGAGACTGCGACTGCGGCTGCAGTGATTACCCGCCGACGACATGCTGCTGAGTGCAGGATGCATACGCGGTGAACGATAGCATCATTCGTTAAGCCAGGCCGGCGTTCTGAAGCGCCGGCCTTTAGAATGCCCTGATCTTTGCATGACGCTGCGCCTTTACATACGGCATGGCACGCGATGCATATATGCATGCTCTCACACTTCTATGTAATAAGGGCAGATGTCCTCGTACTCCCCGTTTTTCATGCGGAAGCCGCCCGGGATCTTGCCTAACTGCCTGAAACCGAGGCGCTCATAGAGATGTCTTGCCGCGAGATTCGTCGCCACGACCGCATTGAACTGTATTATCGAAAATCCGTGCAGCTTTGCCTGGCGCATACAGTCAGTCACCAGCCTCTCGCCTATGTGCATCCCTCTGGCACGCGATGCCACTGCATAGCTCGCATTGCTTATATGTCCGCATCTGCCGACATTGTTCGGATGCAGTATGTAAAGCCCCAGCAGTTCGCCCGTCCGGCTGTCTTCCGCGACCGCACAGTATGTCTGGCCTGCGAAAAACTCCATGCCTGATGTCTCGTCGAGGCATTCCTCCTGCGGAAAAGCGATACCGTCCTCGACGACCTCGTTCCAGATCTCATTCATCGCTTTCACATCTTCACTTCTGTATTTTCTCACCGTTATTTCCGTCATCTCTGTCATGTCTCCTGCTGTGTCTCCTTCGTCATCATTTTTCATCAGCTCTTTATTTTCGCTGTTTTCGCGTTTACTTCGTTTTCACTTATGCTCCATCAGTTCCGGATGATTGACGATATTGTCCGGCTTTTCTCCGGCTCTCACCTTCTCTATATCCGACCAGATCATGTCGTATCCGCGCCTGAACGACGCTCCTGTTATCCCTCCGATATGACAGCTGAGCAGCAGCTTTCTGCCTGCCTCTTCGGAAATCGTCAGCAGATCGTTGTCAGCAGCTACAGGCTCTCCGTCTATGGTATCGAGACCCGCTCCTGCGATCTCGCCGTTTTCCAGAGCCTTCACCATATCCTGGCTGTTCACCAGCTCGCCTCGCGACGTGTTTATCAGATATGCGCTGTCCTTCATCTTTGCGAAAAACGCACTGTCTGCCATGTATCTCGTAGATCCGTTGACCGGCAGATGCAGACTCACTATGTCCGAGCACGCCAGCAGCTCGTCGAGCTCCATGTATCTGACGCCGTATAGCTTTTCATCAGCCTCTGCAAGCCTGTGCGGTTTGTGATAGATGACCTCGGCACCGAACGCTGAAAGCAGACCGGCCGTCGCCTTTCCTATATCCCCGAGACCTATAAGTCCCACTCTGCATTCACCGAGCTCCCTGAGATCTCCGGCCATCATGTACGCCTCTTTTACCGCGATCTGCTCTCCGGCTCTGACGCTGCGGTCTCCGCCGGCAACATCTCTGAGCAGCCCCAGCATCAGAAGCACAGCCTGCTCCGCTACGGCAGCCGCATTCATTCCCTTGCAGTTGCAAACGTATATGCCTCTTTCATCGGCCGCATCGATATCCACGCCCTGATAACCTACGCCTTCAGAGTGTATCAGTTTAAGCTCAGGCATCTGCCTTATCACATCTCCCGGCACGTTCCCGATCGCATCGACGATAACGTACGATGCGTCTTTTCCGGCATCCAGAAGCTGCCCGGCTGTCGCTCCGACTGGAACGTAAGATATATCGTAATCATCCAGCTTCTTTTTATCTGCTGTATATCGGGCAAGCCTGCCTTCCTTTCCTATCACGAGTATTTTGTTTTTCATCATCTTCTCCGTTCTGTCTCTTTCTCACACCGCTTCATGTGCTTCATGCTCAGATCCAAGCCAGGATCCACGCTTAAAAGAAAGCATCCGCTTCCTTTCGCCATGACATCTCCTCTTCATCATCCGTTTCATCCAGCGCGATGCCGTGAGGCTTCGGCGCCTTTGTCTCCGGATCGATCGTCACGAATGTCGCATAGCCCTCCGCATAAAGATCTCCGGTCTGTTCGTTTTTCAGATCCACATGGACCGTCAGGCTCGTCCTGCCTGCACGCACTACCGTGCTTTCGTATCTCACTATGTCTCCCGGTTCGACCGACCTGCTGAAATCAAATCTGTGCATGTTCTTGTAGAGCAGCCCGTTCTTGTCGCCGTGCGTCAGGCACGCTGCCATGAACGCCGACTCCACCATCCACTCGATGCCTCTGCCGGCATAGAGATTCGCATGATGGTTCAGGTGCTCCATCCTTATCATATGTAATGAAATATACCGCTTCATATAACTGTGTTTCTCCTGTCCTGACCGATGCATCCTCTGCGGATGCACCGCTGTTTTTCCGTAAATAATATTATCACAAAGAAATGTCAAAATAAAGACGTTCGCCGGATGTACGCCGAATGATGCCGGACAGCCGAATGATGCCGGACGTTCGCCGGGCGGTTGCTTTTCCCCCGTTTATATGATAGCATAATGCTTACGTGTGCATATCGAAAGGACTGAAAAAATGAAACGCGACTTTAAAAACATGATAATTATAGGACTTGCTCTTTTTTCAATGTTTTTCGGCGCAGGAAACATCATATTCCCGCCTTATCTTGGAATGGGCGCCGGCCCTGAATGGGTGCCGGGATTCATATGTTACTACATGGCTGATATCGGGCTGTCGCTGATCGCGATATTCGCTCTTCTCCGAAATGAAGGTGAGATATCAAGGCTGACCGGAAAGATAGGGACAGTTCCTGGAAAGATAATGGTCTCTGCGATCATACTGTGCATCGGGCCGTGCATAGCGCTTCCGCGTACAGGTGCGACCGTGCATGAGATGTTCGCCCAGCCGCTCTCCGGCAGTATACCGGCAGCCGTATCGACATCTGTATTTTTTCTCATAGTGCTGGTACTCACGCTGCGTGAGTCCGCAGTAGTCGATATACTCGGCAAATTCCTGACGCCGGCGCTGTTTGCAGGACTTCTCATACTGATAATCTACGGAGTCGTAAATCCTGCAGGTGAGATATCGGCAGAGTCTATGATGGACAACGTGATAGTATCAGGCATAAACGCAGGTTACCAGACCATGGACGTGCTCGCTGCGATGATCTTCGGGATCATAATAGTGAAGACGGTTACCGAAAAAGGCTACACCGAGAGCCGTATAAAATCCAGGATGGTCCGCAACGCCGGCATCATAGCGGCGCTGCTGCTCCTGATAGTTTACGGCGGTCTGACGTACCTCGGCGCAACCGTCTCTGATATCTACAATCTCAGGATCAACCGTTCGGAACTGATACTGAATATCACGGAAGCACTGATGGGCCGCACGGGAGTGATACTTCTCGGCATCATCGTGACGCTTGCCTGCCTGACCACCGCTGTCGCACTCGTCAGTGCGAGCGCTGACTACTTCTGCACGCTTTCAGGCAGAAAGCTGAGCTATAAGCTGCTCGTCATCGTCATATGCGTCTTCAGTGCAGTCATCGCCAACTTCGGTATAGACAAGATCGTCATGCTGGCAGCTCCTGTGCTCAGCCTCATATATCCGGGAGCTCTGACGCTGATAATCCTCGCCATGTTCGACAGATGGGTATCTGACTTCACTGTGAAATTCGCAGTGTTCGGCGCTATGGGAGGAAGCCTTCTGGAAATACTGCACAGCAGCGGCATCATAAATCTCGGTTTCATATCTGAGATGCCGCTCAGCTCGTTCGGCCTGGGCTGGATGTGCTTTGCCGCTGCAGCCGGCATCGCAGGCGTGCTCCTGAAGCGGCTGGTTTTCGACAGAAAAAGCATGCCGGCTGACTGATGTCAGCTGGCACGTCTTTCTATCCTGAGCTTGTCAGCTATGATCGCGATGAATTCCGAATTGGTCGGCTTGCCCTTGTCGTTCTGTACCGTGTAGCCGAACAGGGCGTCTATCGTTTCAAGCTTTCCTCTGTTCCATGCGACTTCGATGGCATGTCGGATAGCTCTCTCGACTCTGCTCGGAGTCGTGTTGTTTGCTTTCGCGATGGCAGGATAAAGCTCTTTTGTCACTGCTCCCAGCAGGTCTATATCCTCCACGACCATTATTATAGCGTCTCTCAGATAATGATATCCCTTTATATGCGCAGGAACGCCTATCTCATGTATTATATTCGTTATGTCTATTTCAAGATTCCTGTTTTCCTCATCCTTCTGTCCCGTGAGTATCGCACGCGCATACTGCATCTTGCTCTCGCCCTTGTCCTCGACTCCCGACAGCTGATTTATCCTCTTCATGAGTATGTCGAGATTGAACGGCTTAACTATGTAGTATTCTGCTCCGAGGCCAATGGCCTTCTGCGTTATAGGCTCCTGTCCCACTGCGGATAAAACGATAGTTCTCGGGTATTTTTCAAGTTCAAGGTTGTTGATCGTTTCCAAAACGCCCAGTCCGTCAAGATGGGGCATGACCATATCGAGTATAAGGATCTCCGGCTGATGTATTTTGATATTTTCTACTGTTTTTATACCATCATGAGAAACGAAAGCCAAATCAATATCTTCCTTGTCCCTGAAGTAATCCGTAAGGATCTCACAAAACTCCCTGTTGTCGTCAGCGATACCGATTTTAATTCTTTTCATTTTCATATCCTCCTGGTTGTTACTGCTTGCAGCTGTACTTCACTTATTCACTGCTATATTTCCATTTTCAGACAAACCATGTAAATTATCAACGGTATCATGAATACAATTTGCTTTACTTTTCGACAAAAGCTGACTCATTCAGCATCCACTCGATAAATATCCCGTAACCTCGCTGCGGATCATTCACGAAAACATGCGTAACAGCTCCGATTATCCTGTCGTTTTGTATTATCGGACTGCCGCTCATTCCCTGGACTATGCCCCCGGTCTCCTCGAGAAGCTCCCTGTCGGTCACTCTTATCACCATGCTCTTATCCGACGGAGTATCCTGCTTTTCGATCTTTTCGATCTCTATCTCAAAACGCTTTATCTCATTGTTCGAAAGAGTAGACAGGATATACGCCTTCCCGAGTTCAGCCTGCTCCTTCGTTCCCACCGCGACAGGCTGCGTGTATATCGGGTTTTCTATCGGATGATACGCAGTGCCGAACACACCGTAGCTGCTGTTCTTTACAAGACTTCCCAGCGGATCGTCGGAATGATAGAATATGCCCTTTATCTCCCCGGGCTCTCCGCTCTTTCCTTCCCGCACCTCCTGCACCTGAGACTGTAGCAGCTGGCCGGTTTCGACAGAAAGCACAGCACCCGTTTCAGGGTCGGCGATCCCGTGCCCCAGAGCGCCGAAAGAAGAATCGGCAGGATCGTAATACGTAAGCGTGCCTATGCCTGCCGTTTTGTCCTTCACCCATATACCCAGCCTGTAGACGCCGTCTTTTTTCGATTTCACCGGATCTATGTCGACGCTCAAAGTCTCCTCATTTCTCTTTATCCTGAGCCTGACAGTGCCCTTCGCCTCGTTTATCAGCTCCTGGACCTCGTCCGCGCGATACACCTCGGTCCCGTTCACCGTCATGATGATATCACCTATCTGCAGTCCGCTCAGAAGCCCCGGATTCATCTTCGTTCCGTCCTCGCCCTCGATTTCCTCAAGACCGACTATAAGCACACCTCTGACGTCCATTTTGACGCCCACAGACTGTCCTCCCGGGACGAGCACCTTTTCAGCGACCACCGGAGCCGCCGCCGTGCTGTCCTCTCCCGGGAAGATCTGTCCTATCAGGATGATCGAAAGAAGAAGTCCGCCCAGCACGAGCGCACCCTTTCTGGCAAACTGTTTCATCAAAAGCCCCCTAACTGTCAAAGTTCTGCAGGAATTCCCCGAGATCTTCCTCCGTCTCCATCGTGACCCCGTCGACAAAAAGCTGCTGATCGCTTTCCGAAAGCAGATCGAACGGTATCGACGTGATCAGATACAGCTCCTTCCTGCCGTCTTCATCACATACAAAAACTTTGACCACTCCGTCAACTTCTTTTATTAGATATGTCTTCGGCTCCTCCTTCGTGCCTGTCTGCTGCTTCGAAGCGCTGTCCTTTTTATCGCTGCCGCTTTCGTCCGCCTTCTTGATCTCCGCAGTCTTCACCGCCGCTTCATCCGCACTGTCGCTGCTGTCGCTCTGATAATTGAGCCATACTCCGAAAGCCATGATAAGTATCCCTATCGCGCAATAGATTATCCTGTTTCGAAGCGCTTTTTTTCTCGTATCTCTAAACATAATACACTTCACCTCAAATGTATTATTGTCATTTTTCCCCTGTTTATACACTTCATCGCGGACACAAAAAACAGAACCTTCATCATGCTCCGGCTCTGTGGTTTTTTCTGATTTTTTTATGCGGCAAAGCCGCTTTTTTCTTTTTTGTAAAGCTGCAGCTGTCTGTTTTCCGGCATGCACGGATCGTCTGACGCGTGCGGCACGCTGTGCGCGCTGCGGATGACGTATGCCCGTCACCCGTCTATTTGAGCCCGAATTCCACCAGCTTGTTGAAAAGCTGTCTTCTGGATATCGAGAGGATCTCTGCGACCTTGTTCAGATCGTTAGGATACCTAGACAGCAGCTCCTCTATATAGATCTTCTCGGCCTTGCTCCTGTACTCCTTGAGTGATTCCGTGTAGTCCGTCTCGAAAATGTTCGTGGCAGTCCTGACAGGCCTTTCCGAAAGCATATCCGACGGCAGATACTCCTCGCGCACCTCCCCGTGCTCCGACAGCACCATGCACCTTTCCACTATGTTCTTGAGCTCTCTGACATTGCCCGGGTAATCGTAGTTTACGAGCAGATTTCTCACCTTGTCGCTCATCTCTATGTTCGTCTTTTTCATCTCCCTGGCGTACTTCTCCATGAAGTAGTCTATGAAGAGCGGTATGTCCTCCGGCCTTTCTCTGAGCGGCGGTATCTCCAGCACTATAGTACTGATCCTGTAGAACAGGTCTCCTCTGAACAGCTCCTTGTCCATGTCCTCCTTGAGGTTCCTGTTCGTTGCCGTTATCAGCCTGAAATCGACAGTTATCGGCGTATTGCTCCCCATCCTGTAGATCATCTTGTTCTCTATGGCTTTGAGCAGCTTTGCCTGCAGGTTCATCGACACTCCGCCGATCTCATCGAGAAACAGCGTCCCGCCGTGAGCCGCCTCGAACAGTCCGATCCGCCTCTGGTTCGCTCCCGTAAACGCACCCTTTTCATGTCCGAAGAGCTCGGATTCCAGTATCGAATCGGACAGCGCCTGACAGTTGAGATCCAGCAGGCTGGCATTTTTCCTGTTGCTCTTTTCATGTATGAAGGTGGCCAGCACTTCCTTTCCCGCGCCGGACTCGCCGAGTATCAGTATGTTCGCTTCGCTTGCCGCAGCTCTCTCTGCCATCATCAGCATCTGTCTGTACTGAGGATTCTGGCTCTGCAGCATATATCCGCCTCTGACCTGTTCTTCGAGCACGCGGTTTTTCATCGCCGCAGCCCGCATATCCCTTATCTTTCGCACTTCGATCAGAAGCTCCTCAGGATCGCTTCCCTTCGTGACGTACGAATATGCGCCGTTTTTCATCGTCTCGACTGCCTTTTCTATAGTGCCGAATGCAGTCAGTATCAGCACCTCTGTATCGTATTCGCGCTCCTTGATGTTTTTCAGAAGCTCGAAGCCGTCCATCACCGGCATGCTCAGATCCGATACCACGACGTCGAAACTGCGCTCTTCGAGTATGTCGAGTGCCTCTTTCCCGTTGAAGCACGTCTCCACTACATACCCGTTGTTTTCCAGGATCATCTTCAGGACCTCACAGTAATCCTTTTCATCATCCACTACAAGTATTCTCAAATTCTCCTTGACCATTGCGACCTCCATCCCTTAACTTTTCCTTAACTGTCCCTGAGAGGCAGATTAAGCCTGAATACAGAACCCTCGCCGACCCTGCTCTGGACCTCGATCTTCCCGTTGAGCTTGTCGGTCTCATTATATACGATATAAAGTCCCAGTCCGTTTCCTTTGTTGTTTCCCTTTGTCGTGAAGAACGGATTGAATATCTCCTGCAGGATATCCTCCTCTATACCGGTCCCTGTGTCCTGTACATCTATCTCGAATGTCTCATCATATTTTAACACTTTTATCGTCAGATTGCCATTTTCTTTCATCGCATCCGTGGCATTCTGTATCAGATTTATCAGGATCATATCCAGAGACTCCACCTGTATGAACGTTCTTACGGACTCACTGCATATTATATCCAGATTGATATTTTTCTTTTTCAGGATGTTGCGGTTGAGCGACGTCAGTGATCTGATATGCTCCTCGATATCGATAGTCTCACCTTCTTTTGATGACGCTCTTGAAAAGTTCAGCAGGTTGTTGATTATCGCGCCTGAATTGTCGACCGCCTTTTCTATATGCTCTATCGCCTTGTCCTTTACCTCTGCATTGTCATTCATGTTCTTGAGCACATAGCAGTAATTCCTTATTATACCCAGAGGATTCCTTATCTCATGCGCGACGCCGGCCGCCAGCTGACCCACCGCTATCATCTTATTGTCCTGCAGCAGCTGCCTTTCCGCCATCACCTTGTTGGTCACATCCTCGCCCATGAACAGCAGCTTGTCCACCGAACCCGATGCGCTCTCTATAGGGAAGATATCGATATCCAGCACTTTGCGCCGCATGCTGATATCGATCTTTTTATGATTTTGCCCGTTTACAGCCGCCTCTACAGCATCCTCGAGCTTCTGCCTGTTCTCACCGTCGAGATCGAGTACACTCCAGATCTTCCTGCCTACGATATCAGCCTGTATCGCATTGTAAAACGCCCGGTTTATATCCTGTATTCCGCCTTCAAGATCGAGCTCCGCCATATAGTAGTTGACTCCGTTGAATGTAGTCTTGAGCTCATTTTTGCTTTCTGTCAGCTTCTGCATCCTCAGATTCAGCTCATCGTACAGATTCTTGTCAGCATGATAATAGATAAAGAAGACGACGAGCACTGCAGTGAATATCACCAGTATCAGCAGATAGATATCTTCATTCCTGTTTTTCATGTAGACAGGCCCGTTTCCGTCAAGCCAGCGCTGGCTCGCTCTGTAGGAAATGACATGTCTGTCCGCTGCATTCACGCACTTGTCAAGTATGCCGTAGGCCGCTGTGTCCCCCTCATCGGTGATGATGCAGACATTTTCCGTATATATCGCGTGGTCAAGCGCACTGTAGTCATTGTCACCGCCCAGTGCGTCTTTTATAGCGCTGAGATCTCCAAGTATGAAATCCGCTTCCTTCTCTCTTGCAGCTGCAACAGTTTCTTCAGCGGTATCTTCATAGCTGAAATCTATTTTCTTACCGTCATATTTTATTTTTTCTTTGCCTTCTTTAGTACGTCCGCTCATCGCTACACCGTCAGGATCTTCTGACCATTCTGCTCCGTCGCGCAGGAAAAGAGTGCCTTCCAGCTGAAACAGCGCGGAAGTGTAGCTGATGTCACGATCAGCATGGATCTCATCGGTCACGACCACCATCATGCAGTCTGCAGAACCCTCGTCAGTCGTCAGGATCACATCAGTTCCCGCGTCACCGAAAACATTTTTAACGTATTCCTGCAGGAATCCGTCGTCACCGTCGCCCATCAGATACCGCAGGTTTTCATCGACATATATGTATATACCGTCATGGCTTTTTATATACGCCTGCTCACGCTTGTTCAGCTCTATTTTCGAATGCTCCTGAGCATTTATGTTTATGCTGTTCTTCTTGACTCCCCATATGCAGATCGCAGCTATACACAGTATTATGATTATCAGGAAAGTATGCTGCAGAATCTTATTTTTCATTTCGCACTCCCTTTCTGGCGAATTTCTCACCGAATATCAGAAGCTCCCGTTCTTCTCTGCTCACAGGCTTTCGTCTTCTGTTCAGCATCTTCACCATCACGAATCCGAGCAGCATCCATGCTGCAGTTATCACGAATTCCGGGCTCACACCGGACAGATTGACGTTTGCATTTATGTAAAGTCCCAGATAGACTGCAGTTATCGCCAGAATGAATATGCCTGTCTTTGCTCCTCCTTTTATGTTGAATGGCCTCGGCAGTTCCGGCTCGTTTTTCTTAAGCATTATGAACGATATTATCACAAGTATATACGAAATCAGCGCACAAAATGTGCTGGTGTCCATGAACCATACCAGTGCATTCATTCCCAGAAGCGGAGCTGTCACACACACTGCCCCAATTAGGAAGATCGCCACATAAGGCGTCCTGTATTTTTTATGGAGTCTGCCAAACACAGCAGGAAGCATCCCGGCTCTGCCCATGGAAAACAGCAGCCTAGTCGCTCCTATGAAAAAGCCGTTCCACGACGTGAGTATGCCGAAGATACCGCCGACTATAATTATCACCGAAAAAATATCCCCGTTGAACATGTACGAAGCCACATCAGCCATAGGTATCACTCCGGAACCTCTGATCTCCACAGGAGCCGCAAGTGAAACTCCTGTTATCAGCAAGATATACCATATTATGCTCACTATGATGCATACCAGTATCATCTTGCCTATATACCTGGGCTCTATGTTCATTTCCTCGGAAGACTGCGGTATGACGTCAAAGCCTATCAGCATCGCCGGCACCATCAGGAATACATATGAAAAGCCTCCATACGATCCGAACATATCACCGATATTGTCAACACTCCCGAATACTGCACCGCCAAAAAATATGAAAAGAACGATTATCATCATCGCCGCCGTCGCCATCACCTGGAACAGTACAGCCGGCCTGACTCCGAAAAAATTCAGGAGAGTGATGATCACTGCGCCCAGCATACCTACAAGTGCCCATGACATGTGTACCTGATATCCTGCCACCTCCCACAACAGGCCCACCTGAGGAAGAGGGAACATGTAGTTCATCGCCGTTGCCAGCGCGATGCCCTCCCAGGCCGCCACACCTATATACGCCATGGACATGATCCAGCCTACTATCCACGCAGCCCGGTTTCCCATAGCCCTGTAGGCGAATACGAATTCTCCTCCTGCAAGAGGAAGTGCAGCTGTAAGCTCTCCATATGTCAGCCCTATCGTGAGTATGATCGCACCGCCTATGATGAATGCGGCTATCGCACCGACCAGTCCCGCTTCGTTCACCCATATCGGTCCCATCATCACCCAGCTCCAGCCTACCATCGTGCCGAACCCTATAGCTATTATGTCTGTTCTTCCCAGTACCTTGCTGAGGAGGTTTCTCTTTTTTTCCATAATAAAACCTCACCTGTCACTAAACTTGGATCTTGATACATCCATTATACATTGTACAAAAAAAACAATAAAGTGGCTAGCGCCACTTTACCGTTTCGAGAATTTATTAAAAGGGATGAAATTGGACTCTGATTTAATTTTCAGGTTTGACCTGCAGGCTCTGCAGATGCAACAGCCACGATGCCTTTGCCATCCGTGTAAACACGACTTCACCGATTGCCATGGCGATTGTCGCTGTTGTCTGTAATACATCATAGTATCCTTCTCTGCATCTGTAATGCAGGCCTCTCTTATTGATCATACTTATAGTCTGCAGTGCCTGCCTGCCCTTTGCCAGAATGCATTGTTATCCTTCATTGGAGACGGATCACTAACGCTCCTTGTGCAGGCGGCAGTACAGGCCTATACTCAGCATAATCAAACCCCACGAATACAGTCTTCACACCGTTTAACAGGAATGCTTCAAGTCGCATTTGATTTACATGCGTGATTGATGCAGGAAATCTTAATTCAGCTGCTTGACTGTATTTGCCTATATATAAAACAAGTTCCGTGCCAATCTGGCACGATTCGCGAAAAACTTTTGTATTTTTTTATTCAACATCCCAAGAACATTGAAATTCCAACGTTTTTCTTTGCCGAAAAAAATACATATTTTTTATTCTTCCTGTTTTTTATTTTTTATTCTGGTATTTTTCCACCGGAAATAAAGTTCATCAAGAAAAAAAATTCCTGTTTATGAAGCAATTTTTTTCCTAGTTCGTATTTTTACTACCCTTGCCCGACGCTGCATTTTCTATTTTATCTGTCAGCTTCTCGCAGATCGCATCAGCTGCCGAAAAGTCCATGCCTGATATATAGTACCCTTCCAGTACGTCATGCTGCTCCTTCGCTTTTCTCAGCATTTCCACAGCCTTTATCATCAGCGCTCTCGACGACTCCCTGAGATCGCGGAAAATATCCTCCGGCATCTCATCATGCCACGCATCTTTATCAGGTGCAGCCTTTATGACACTGACCCTGCCGTCAAAATCATCAGCACCTACAGTGTGGAAATCATTGCTCGTAACGATCGCGATATCAGCGCCCGGACACACGATATGCTCCAGTCTCTCCTCCGGAAACATCGGGCAGTAGTATTCCTCGACATCCAGTCCGGCGTCCGCGAGCCGTTCTGCTACAGGCCTCAGCAGTCTGCCGGTACGGAACCCGACAGGCACATCCAGTACTATCACCCTGCCTGCGCCGTTTGCGACCGAAGTGATATTGCTCTTGATCCCTGCAGGTGTTATCGCTCCCGCGAAAAATCTCTTCACCCTGCCGCAGTAGTCGTATCTGCCCAGCGCATCGTCGCGCTTTGCCTTTCCTTCGGCCCTCTTGAGCACTGTCACCGCATCAAGATTAAGCTTCAGCCGGTTTTTCAGCTCTCTGATCCTGTCGTGCGGTATCAGCCTGTCAAGCATATTTCCCATGAATATCTGCTGCTGCTGTGCACACTTCAGATATCCGTATGCATACCCGAAAAATTCACTTATATGGCTGCTGCACTCCACGATCTCGCCGCGATACTTCTTCAGCTCGTCTTCGTCCCAGTGATCGCCCAGGTTCACTATCTCATCGACCGCTCCCGGGTTTTTCGGATCTACCACATGCGGCGCTGTGCCGTCTACGACAGCGATGTTGCGGTTTCTTATAAGTACGCCGTCAAGAGAAGACGGATCTGAGGAACACCACATGAGATCCACGTCTTCTCCCTTCTTTATGAAATGCTGCGCGATATTCTTCATAAGCGTTGATTTGCCCGTGCCCGGGCCGCCTTTTATGCAAAATATTTTTTCTGCTTCCCTTTGTGGTAATATATAGTTATAATAGGAATAGAATCCATCGGGAGTGTTGCCTCCCGGATACAGATTTCTTACTCTGCCGTCCATAAAAACCTCCTTTTCCGCTCATTCATAATATGCGGGACAGCATACGGAGTGTGAATGCCGGAGGCTTTGCGGCACGCGGAAGTTTATTTTTATAAAGTGAGGAACAGCCTATGAACAACAAAATGAAGCGGAAAAAATCCGGGATCGTGATCTCCGTGATACTTTTCCTGTTTTCCGCAGTATCTCTGATCTACGGTATCTACATGGTCAGATATTCGCTCAGCTACGTGAACACCTATACAGGGATGTCAGCCGTCCCGGCAGACAAGGTAATGCAGTATGTGGTTTCAGCCTCGTCGATATATTTCGGCTTCGGCATACTCTTTGCCGCATGTGCTTTCATCATCCTGTTCCTGAGCGGCACATCGCGCAAAGCTGCAGACTCCGAGCCTGCAGACGTCGATGAACATCCGGAAAACAATCCGTATTACACCGCTCCGGCTGACGCCGTACATACAGATGAAGCTGCCCGACCCGATGCCGGCATAGCCGAGATTCCTGCACAGCCGGAGACAGACATCCCTGACATACCCAGACAGGCTGGACCAGACACTCATGAAAATCAGATATGGCAGGAAGCCGAGCTTCATCAGGTAGCTGCTTTCGAAGAACACGCGGGACCGTCACATCACGAGGATCTGACACATGATACAGAACCAGAACTGACCGAAGCTTTTCAGCAGGACGCAGTAACAGCTCATACTGAAGAATCCCCGCAGCAGGACGCGATCCCGACTGAAGCGGAAACCACTCAGCAGGACGCAGCGCCTGCCGATCACGAATACCATATCAGGCCTGAGCTTGCTTCGGATTCCTGGTTAAAGGATGCATTTATAAAAAAATAGCGATAGATAATGTAAAAAACAAAAGACAGCATAGAAAAGATGTGCCCCCTGCCTGTACTGACAGAGAGCACGACAAAATCTCTCATGCTGTCTTTTTATTATGCGTTATTATGCTGTGATATCAGCAGATTACCTGATATCGCTGCCGCCGTGATCTTCATCAGCCGGTGCGCCTGGCGCCCCCTGCGGATCCTTATTTCCGTTTTCCGAGAAGATCGATGAAACATCCACTTTGTGGCCGCTGTTTCCTCCGCTCTGCACTTCATTATATCCAGCTGCTCCAGAAGCTGCCGGATGCGGCTGATCCTGCATCTGAGGCTGCTGTGTCTGATCGTAAGGAGCTGCCTGTAACTGCTGAGCTGCTACATCAGTTCCCTGACCATAAACCGTTTTTTCCGCTGCCACATCGTCGTAATGGTGTTCTTCTGCTGCAAAATGTACTGCCTCAGGTTCTATAGGAGCCGGCTCCGTTTCTTTTATCAGATGACCTGCAAGTATCTCGTAAAATCCTGCAAATGTCGAGTTCATATATACGATCACAGGAACCATGAACAGCGAACCCACTATTGATACGATCGTCTGGGCAAATACAGGAAGACCGATTATACCTGCTACCGATTCCAGGATCCATGACGGTATGCCCGAAAGAATGATCCATCCTATGAACGACAGCGACAGACAGAAGCTCTTTGCTTTGTTTCCGCGCATCATTCGCTTGCTTTCGTTCATGCACTCCCGGATGCTCTTTTCAGGGTCATCGACAAGCACATAGAAAGCCTGGCTGTATCTTATAGCTGCGATTATTCCCGGCACTATGAACAGCATAGTCCATAATGCGATGAACAGACTCTGGAAAAGGAAAAGACCGAGAGCCTTTCCGAAACGCTCAAATCCGAGAAACACATCGCTGACGCCTACCTCGTGTTTTCTGAACAGAGCCAGGAAAAATATCGTAAGTCCCAGAGTGAATGATCCGGTCACGAGAAGCAGATAGATACTGCTCAGCGATGAATAGTCAGGCATGCTGTCGTACATCGAATTGTAGTTGTAGTATCCGCCGGTAAATGTATTGTAGTAAAGCTCAGCGACGTTCACTCCGAACAGTTCATCAAGTATAGCAGGCGGTACCGAAAGGCACAGCGTACATACTGCCGATGCCATTATCGCTATCTTCCATTTGCCTGTAAGTGCATTGCGTCCCAGTGCTCTGAGGTTTCTGCTGGGCTCTGTTATTATTATATTCTGATCTATCATATTCTGCTGCATTTCATACCTCTCTTTTTATAAATTCAATGAAATCATCACTATATACTACCACAAACATGACGAAAAGGCAATGCTACGAGCATGGCAAACTTTTACAGTCTGTAGAGCTGCCTTTGCCGGCGTGCAGATCACTGTAAAGTCTGGTAAAAATGCTGCAGGCTTCGACAGTGTTCCCGGCGCCTGACCGGAGGAGAGGCTTTTCTTTGCACAAAAATACCGGCCTGCGGTATTCTGCAGGCCGGCAAAAGTCTGTTCTTATTAATACAGGTTTTCGAAGATCTCTGCGATCTCTTCTTCTGTAAGTGGAACATAGTTGTTTGCGAGCAGTCTCTGCTGGTTGTCAACAGTTGACTTAGCAAATTCAGCAACCTGATCCTTTGTCATGCCGTATTCGTGGAGCGGCTTCTTCTCGAGGATCTTTCCTAAGAATTCATCCAGTGCAGGA
This sequence comes from Brotomerdimonas butyrica, assembly GCF_025567305.1. Classification (NCBI taxonomy): domain Bacteria; kingdom Bacillati; phylum Bacillota; class Clostridia; order Eubacteriales; genus Brotomerdimonas; species Brotomerdimonas butyrica. Next base: position 74,552 of record NZ_JAOQJP010000010.1, on the reverse strand, counting down.
TATACATCTGCAGGATCGCATCCTAATACGTCAGCAAACAGCTTGTTAGCGAGCTCGATCTTGCCCTTAGGCTGCTTTCTCATGTACATCTTGAATACTTCTGTGAAGCAGATGAAGTTAGCTTCACCGTGAGCGATGTGGAATGCTCCGCCGTGAGCATATGATAAAGCGTGAACTGCACCGCAGCCTGCATTACCGAATGCGATTCCGGCATAGTTAGCTGCCAGGCAGAAGTCTTTAAGATGAGGCTTTCTGTTTTCAGCTGTATTTCCACCTGCTGCGATGATCTCTTTGTATCCGTTCATGATCATTTCGATAGCCTTCACTGAGTACATTTCTGTGAAAGGTGATGCTTTAGGTGAAAGGAATGATTCTACTGCGTGGATAAGAGCGTCTACTGATGAAGTAGCGAATACTTTATCAGGCAGACCCTGAAGTGATTCAGGAATAAGTACAGCGATGTCAGCATAAGTTTCTTCGTCAGCGATACCCTTCTTGAGGTTGAGTGACGGGATAGATGCTACAGCAACGTTAGTTACTTCTGAACCTGTACCGCATGTAGTAGGTACAACAACAAGCTTCTTTACTCTCTTAGGAGCTACTTTTCCTGTGTAGAGATCAGCTACTTTGTCAGGGATGTCACATGCTAATACTTTACAGCAGTCAACGATAGTACCGCCGCCGAAAGCGATGATTCTGTCATATTCATACTTATCCATTTCAGCCTTCATAGCGTCCATCATTTCATCTGTTGGCTCGCCAGCGCCGTATTTTTCCTGGTAGATAACAGGCATATCGATACCAAGCGGTTTTACATACGGATCATACATCCACTGATTAGTTACGAGAATATCGCCTTTTCCCAGTTTGAATTCTTCATTGAAATCTTTGAATGTGTCAAAGTAATGGATTGTAGGAACTACTCTTAATGCTTGCATAATTTTACCTCTTTTCTTAAACTCGACTATAACTTAATGATTAACCTTAATGAGCCTGAGCCTGCCCGCCGTCAGCGCGGACAGACTCTTCTCAGATAGTTCGATTTATTTTAACAGATATCCGTCAGCGCACGAACTAGAATTCTGCGTTGAATCTTTCCTTGAACTGCTCTTTCAGCTCTTCTCTGAAGTCAGGGTGAGCTATGTTGATCAGCTGTCTTGCTCTGTCCTTAAGGTTTGTACCCTTGAGCTTAGCGATACCGTATTCAGTAACTACATAGTCAGCGTCGCATCTTGATGTAGTAACTGCAGCACCATGATCGATGAACGGAACGATCTTGGATATCTTTGAGCCGTCTTTCTTAACTGTTACGGAAGGCATTGCTATGATAGCTCTTGCATTTCCGTCTTTTGCCATCGATGCGCCTCTGATGAAGTCTACCTGACCGCCTACGCCTGAGATCTGCTTAGTACCGATACACTCTGATACTATCTGTCCCATGAAGTCGATCTGTACGCATGCGTTGATGCATACGAGGTTCTTTAAGTTGCATACTGTCATAGGGTGGTTTACATAGTCTACTTCTCTGAGCTCTACCATAGGGTTCTTGTCGCACCAGTCGTACAGCTTCTTAGTTCCCATAAGGAATGTAACGACCATCTTTCCTTCGTCGATACCCTTCTGTGAGCAGTCGATAGCGCCCTTTTCGAAGAGGTCAACAACTCCGTCTGCGATCATTTCCGAGTGGATACCAAGGTGCTTCTTCTCTCCCAGCTGAGCCAGTACAGCATCAGGAATAGCTCCGATACCGAGCTGCAGAGTATCTCCGTCGTTGATCAGTGAAGCGCAGTTTTTACCGATAGCTTCTTCAACAGGTCCGATCTTTGCAGGCTTGCTCTCAGGAAGCGGACGATTGTATTCAACAAAAGCATCTATTTCATCTACATGGATGTAAGTGTTTCCGAATACAGTAGGAACCTGATCGTTTACTTCAGCCAGCACTACTCTTGCAGATTTTACAGCCTGCATAGTGTAGTCGGAGGATACGCCGACATTGCAGTAGCCGTGTTCATCCGGCGGTGTTACTGTAACCATTGCAACGTCTACATGTAAGATGTCTCTTCTGATAAGACTTGGGATCTCATGGAAAAATACAGGGATGAAATCTCCGTGTCCTTCTGAAATAGAATTTCTTACTGAAGGTGAAGTGAACCATCCTTCATATCTGAATACGTCACTGTTCTCTTTCTTTGCGTATTCGCCCTTGCCGAGCGTTACCATGTGAGATACTGTGATATCCTTGTATAAATTTTTATTGGCAACCATAGCATCAACGAGAGCTACAGGCTCTGCAACAGCGTGTGCAAATACTACATTGTCGCCTGATTTGATAAGCTTTACGGCTTCATCAGCAGACATTTTTCTGCTTTCGTAAGTTTTTTTCCAGTCCATTTTACTTAAACTCCTCCGTTCCTTTACTTACTTCTTCCATAAGTTCTTTTTTTACAGTTTCGACCTGATCGTAATCCCAGATCTTATATACTTCACCCTTAACATCAAAGTGGCCGTATGCCGCACAGCAGTTGGCGCATCCGCCTATGACCAGCAGCACATCGTACAGTTCACCTTCGATTGCATGGGTAAAATCCATGTTTTTTACATCCTGCTCTATTTCTTTCAAAGCTTTGCCGCGATCGAATCTGGGGTTGCATCCACCGCAGAATCTCACGCCGCATTTTATCTTTTTTATCATTATTACCGATCCGAATGTCTTAAGTAATTTGAAAAAAGAGGCCGCTTTGGGCTACAAAGCGGCCTCAAATTTTTCTAATACAGATTAACTGTTAAATCCAAGACTTAACTATTTAATTCCTGCGATAGCCTTAGCTAATTCTTTCTTGCCTTCGAGATTTCCCTGTCTTGCGATCATGATTCTCTGAGCCTGTGGGGAACCAGCGCCGTGCAGTGATTCTGTTCTGTATCCTACAGCTGAAGATCCTAAGCAGATGTTTTCGATGAATCTTAATATTCTCATTCTCTCTTCTGTTGTGCATGAAGGAGCTGCTGCGAAGAACTTGTTGCAGATCTCGCCAATAGTCTCTCCGTTGCTTCCAACCTTTACATCTGACTTGAAGTCTTTTTCTGAAGGCATTGTAACCATGAGTCCGCCTGCGATATCTTCAGCTAATCTTGTGATGTCGTAAGGGAATCTAGTTACGTTCTGCTTACAAACGTTTGCTAACAGTAAGTCGATCTCGTAGTTTCCTGCGAGTGTAGGGTGACCTTCTGATGAGCAAGCGATACCGCAGCAGTACAGAGTTTCGTTCAGGTGGATCATTTCGATGAGCTTATCCTTGATGTGTGATGCTTTCTGAGCGCCATTGTATTCAGCAGCCAGAGCAGCAGCTCCGATAAGAACGTCACCAACACCTACTTTGCATCCGCCGTATGACTGTCTGTGATATCCTGCGAATCTTTCTACCATCATTCCTGCGAAATCATATTCTCCAGCGAGGAAGATATATTCGTTAGGGATGAATACGTTATCAAATACTACTAATGCTTCCTGTCCTCCGAACTGCTTGTTTCCGAGATCCACATCAGCGCCTTCTTCTAATTTTCTAGTGTCGCATGACTGTCTTCCGTAGATCATGTACATTCCTTCAGCGTCTGTAGGACATGCAAATGATACTGCGAAGTCTTTGTCAGCTTCCTTCATTGCCTGTGTAGGCATTACGATGTGCCAGTGTGAGTTGATAGTACCAGTCTGGTGAGCCTTAGCACCTCTTACTACGATACCGTCTTCTCTTCTTTCAACGATATGTACGAATAAGTCCGGATCTTTCTGTGCACTTGGAGCGAGTCCTCTGTCACCCTTAGGGTCAGTCATTGCGCCGTCTACAACGTAGTCGTTCTTCTGAACCATTTCGAGGAACTTCTTGAAGTTTTCATGGTAGTTAGTACCATATTTTTTATCTGTCTCATATGTTGTGGAGAAGACAGCATTAAAAGCATCCATACCTACGCATCTCTGGAAGCATGAAGCTGTTTTCTGTCCGCAAAGTCTCTGCATCTTAACCTTTTTCTTTAAGTCTTCTGTGCTCTGGTGCAGGTGTGCGAATCTGTTGATAGTTTCGCCTGTAAGGCTTGACTTGGCAGTCATCAGGTCAGCATACTCAGGATCCTGTGCCAGATCATAAGTTACTGCCACGCAGTTGATTGAAGGTCTGATGATAGGATGATCCACCCAATCTTTTACCTCTTCTCCAAACATGTAGACTCTCGTCTTCATTTTTCTCAAGCTTTCAATATACTGTTCTCCTGTCATTAACATATTAAAATCACTCCTTTGGTTATATTTAATTTCTCCGTACGCTTGATTGCTTACTGAGAAATCATTAACGATTTTACAAAACACTTCGGAAAAAATCAATGATTTTCTTTGTGTAAAATTTTCCTTGCCATATCGAGCAGGTCTTCACTGATCGAATCGTCGAGTACGACGTCCTTTATCTCCGGTATGTTTTCTGTAACAATAGCCTTCACTACTTCTTCGATAGTGGACTGGGCTGACGGACATGAAGCACATGAGCCTGTAAGTCTGACCATAGCCACACCGTCTCTGTAGTCGGTAAGGATAGCTCCGCCGTAATGCGCGGCCAGAACCGGATCGACTTTCTCCTTCAGCACTTTTCTGATTCGTTCTTCCATAATGTCACCTCTCATTAACCGTTGTTACAGTGCTATTATATATCTTGCTTTCGGCTTTTTCAAGAGGTTATAATTATCAATAACATCAAAAAACGGAGGTAATTTTTGAAAATGAGCAAGGCATTTATCATCACATCATTCATCGAAAACGAGATCGACATAAATAGCAGGGTAAATTCTGAAGATTATGTTATTTGCACGGACGGAGGCTATGATATTGCAACGGTTCAGGGAATTCGGCCAGATCTGATTCTCGGAGATTTTGATTCGATCAGCGGGGCACTTCCCGGAGATATTGAAATCAAAAGGTTTAAGCCAGAAAAGGATTTTACGGACCTCGAACTCGCGATCAAGACAGCCGTCGAGTCAGAATTTACTGAATTGGAAATAATAGGAGGCATGGGCGGCCGTCTTGACCACACTGTTGCAAATCTGCAGCTGCTTTTTCACTATGACATGTACTTTGAAAAGCTCGTCATGCTCGACGGAATGAATGAATGCTTCATACTGGATTCAAAAAAAGACAGCAACTTTATAATCCCATTCGCGGCCAATAGTTATTTTTCAGTATTTTCACTCACCCCAAAAACCACAGGATTGTGCATAAAGGATGCAAAATATGAGCTGACTAATCACATTCTGACAAGCGATTTTCCGCTCGGCGTCAGCAATGAATTTTCAGATAATAAAAATGCCGCCATCTCTATGGATGACGGCACACTGCTCATCGTGATATCTAAAAAATGATCTGTCAGCCGAGCGAGGCCCTGAGACGCTCGAACATGTGCTTCACCTGCGGTATGCACAGCAGAGCCACAGATATCGCTCCCTCCACGGCAACGTACGTGAAATTGTACCAGATAGACCATGTGAATGCATTGAATCCTTCCGGAGCATATTCCCCGAAGAATATCACACCTGAAAGCACGGCGCATATGTAACGGCAGAATATACCGAATATGTAGCCTTTGATCAGTCCGTTTTTCTTCGCGGCGAATATGCCTCCCAGCGCCAGGGAGCCGAATGCCAGCGGATAATCAAGCAGCAGCTGTATCGGATGTATCACGTACGGATTGAATATCAGTGATATCAGTCCTACGCACATCCCGGCCAGAAGACCTCTCCTCACACCGAAGAAATATGCGCACAGCACTATCGGTACCATAGAGAACACTGTTATGCTGCCTCCCTGAGGCATCCTGAATATTACGAGCTGATTGAGTATCAGCGAAAGCGCCACTAGAAGCGCGGAAATCGCAAGAGCCTTGGTATCCGTAGGTTTGCCCTTTCCGGAATAAAGTATCGCAGCGAACAGTATCACTATGACGCCCGCCACCGTGAGCTGTCCTGCAAGTGAATCAAAAAATGTCTGAATATCCATAAATCATTATTTCGCCCATCCGAGAGTGCACTTTACAGCTCTGTGCCATCCGTCGATGAGCGTTTGTCTCCTTTCTTCATCCATATCAGGTCTGAATATATTGTTTATCTGCCAGTTAGAGATGATATCGTCTGTGTTTTTCCAGTAGCCGGTCGCAAGGCCCGCCAGATACGCTGCACCCAGCGATGTGGTCTCTATGCATTCCGGTCTGTAAAGCGGCATGTTTATGATATCCGACTGGAATTCCAGCAGAAAATCATTCGCACACGCCCCGCCGTCCACCTTGAACGTCTTTATCTCATATCCCATATCCTCTGTCATCGAGTTCATCAGATCATATGTCTGGTAGGCCATCGACTCGAGCGCGGCCCTGACTATATGATTTTTGTTCACACCGCGGGTCAGTCCCATCAGCGCGCCTCTGGCGTACGGATCCCAGTACGGAGCTCCCAGCCCCGTGAAGGCCGGCACGATGTATGCACCTGCCGTATCATCGACGGATCTGGCTATTTTTTCAGACTCCGCCGCATTGTCGAGTATCCTCACCTCATCGCGCAACCACTGTATCGTAGCGCCCGAAACGAATACCGAGCCTTCCAGCGCATAGCACACTTTGCCGTCAAGCCCCCAGGCTATGGTCGTCAGCAGGCCGTTTCTCGACTCGACAGGAGTCTCTCCCGTATTCACCAGCATGAATCCGCCGGTGCCGTATGTGTTCTTTGCCTCTCCCTCCTTGAAGCAGGCCTGTCCGAAAAGCGCAGACTGCTGATCTCCGGCCGCACCTGCTATTTTTACAGGGCCTCCGAATATCAGAGGGCTGCTTTCACCGAATACCATGCTGGAAGGGCACGGCTCGGGAAGCATACACGCCGGGATATCCAGCTCCGCGAGTATCTCCTCGTCCCATTTAAGCGTATGTATATTGAACATCATCGTTCTCGATGCATTCGAATAGTCAGTCACATGGACCTTTCCGCCGGTAAGTCTCCATATCAGCCACGTCTCTATCGTGCCGAAAAGCAGCTCGCCGTTCCTCGCACGCTCATATGCGCCATCGACATTCTCCAGTATCCACTTCAGCTTCGTCGCGGAAAAATACGGGTCTATCAGAAGTCCTGTCTTTTTCCTGAAAAAGTCCTCAAGTCCTCTCGATTTGAGCTCGTCACAGAACTCCGACGTCCTCCTGCACTGCCAGACTATGGCGTTGTACACAGGCTCGCCGGTCACTCTGTCCCACACTATCGTGGTCTCGCGCTGATTCGTTATCCCTATGGAATCTATATCTTCATATGTAGCGTCAGTCTTGAGCAGCGCCTCCTGAGCGACTCCGATCTGAGTCGACCATATATCCATCGGATCGTGCTCGACCCATCCTTCGTGCGGATATATCTGTCTGAATTCCTTCTGAGCAACGCTGATCTGCCTGCCCTGCCTGTCGTAAAGTATGCATCTCGCACTCGTCGTACCCTGATCGAGCGCCATTATGTATTTCTTTTTCATCAGATAAACTCCATCATGATCCTGTTGGAAATGTCCACGCCTCTTTCTGTGAGGTACAGCCTGTCCCCGTTCAGGATCAGCAATCCTTTATATCTATTTAGTATGTCTCTGTCATAAATGCTGAAAAAATCCTCGCGGAATGTCTGTCTGAATTCTTCAAGACTTATCCCTTCGGCTTTTCTCAGTCCTGTGAACACGAATATCCCCATCTCTTCACGAGGCTTGTAGACTTCGGTGCTCTCCTCGTCCACAGGCGCCTTGTTCTGATTGAGATCTCTTATATAATCGTACATCTTGTCGTGATTTTTCAGTCTGGCGCCGTCCACGAACGAGCTTGCACCAAGACCGAGCCCCAGATACTCGTCGTATGACCAGTACTTGGTATTGTGACGGCTTCGGAACCCCGGCAGCGCGCAGTTCGATATCTCATACCGTTCGTAGCCCGCAGCTTTCATCATCCTGAGCGCTGCATGATACATCTCGCGGTCCGTGATCTCCGGCACAGGCTCGAGCTCGCCTCTTTCATATATCATCTTGTAAAACTCGGTGCCTTCCTCGATCTGCAGGCTGTACAGAGATATGTGCGACGGTTTCAGGAAAATGCACTGCCTCACCGTATCTTTCCACATTTTCATGGTCTGCCCCGGTATCGCGAACATCAGATCCAGGTTTATATTGTCGAAGCCCGCCTTCCTGGCTCTCTGAAAAGCGTAAAACGCATCGTTCTTGTTATGTATCCTGCCGAGCACGTCCAGCATGTGATTGTCAAAAGACTGGACGCCTATGCTCAGCCTGTTGATGCCCTTTCGGAGATAACGCTCCATCTTTTCATCGGAAAGTGTCGCAGGATTCGCTTCTATGGTTATTTCCGCATCATGCGCCACATTGAAATTGTCTTTCAGGCAGTCCACGATCCGGCCCATGTCCCACTCCGAAAAAAGAGACGGCGTGCCGCCTCCTATATATATGCTGTCCACCTCGCGATATCGCCAGCTGTCGGACCTGATCCTGATCTCGCGGATCAGAGCCTTTGTGTATTCCGAAAAGACTTTACTGCTGCTACAGCTGAACGACAGAAAATCACAGTATCTGCATTTTCTCGCACAAAACGGTATATGAAGATATATCCCCAGTTTATTTGTTGTCGTCATATTTCAACACCGCAGTAAACGCTTCCTGCGGTACCTCCACGGTACCGAACTGCCGCATTCGCTTCTTTCCTTCCTTCTGTTTCTCAAGCAGCTTTTTCTTTCTCGATATGTCTCCTCCGTAGCACTTGGCTATTACGTCCTTCCTGTATGCTCTGACAGTCTCTCTCGCGATGACCTTCTGTCCGATCGAAGCCTGTATAGGCACCTCGAACTGATGCATAGGTATTATCTCTTTCAGCTTGGAGCACACGAATCGTCCCCTCGCATAGGCCTTTGACTCGTGCACGATCATGGAAAATGCGTCGACCATCTCCTTGTTGAGCAGTATGTCGAGCTTGACCACCTTTGACGGCTCGTATCTCGTGAATTCGTAATCGAGCGATCCGTATCCCCTGGTCTTCGACTTCAGTGCATCGAAGAAATCGTATATCACCTCATTGAGCGGCATATCGTAGTGCAGGTTCACTCTGTTTTCGGTGATGTATTCCATATGGAGCATCCTGCCTCGTCTCTCCTGGCATATCTCCATTATGTTGCCCACGTATTCCTTAGGTACCATTATGTCAGCCTTCACCATCGGTTCTTCTATATGGTCTATCAGCACAGCGTCCGGCAGGTTCGACGGGTTCTGCACCATCTGGATGCTGCCGTCGGTCATAACTACCTTGTATATAACGCTCGGAGACGTCGTCACGACAGCCAGATCGAATTCACGCTCCAGCCTTTCCACGATGATCTCCATGTGCAGCAGCCCCAGGAACCCGCATCTGAATCCGAATCCCAGCGCTGTAGACGTCTCGGGCTCAAAGTGGAAAGCTGCGTCATTTACCTGCAGCTTTTCCAGTGCATCCTTGACGTTCTCGTATTTTTCTCCCTCAGCCGGATAGATACCACAGTACACCATCGGCTGCACCTTCTTGTATCCCGGAAGCGGCTCTTCCGTAGGATCGTCCGCCAGTGTGATCGTATCACCGACTCTGGCGTCGGACACCTGTTTTATGCTCGCGCATATGTATCCTACCTCGCCCGCTCTCAGAGTTCTGCATTCCACAGGCCCCGGCGAATACACGCCGACCTCTGTGACCTCGTACTCCTTGCCGGCATTCATCAGCCTTATCGTGTCGCCTTCCTTCACAGTTCCGTCGAACACCCTCGTATATATCACGACTCCCTTGTAATTGTCGTAGTACGAGTCGAATATAAGAGCTTTCAGCTTGCCGTGCTCGTCTCCCTCAGGCGCAGGTATGTCAGTGACGATCTTTTCCAGCAGCTCCTCTATACCGGTCCCCTCCTTTGCCGAAACCAGCGGAGCGTCCTGAGCCTCCACGCCTATCACGTCCTCTATCTCCTGCTTGACCTCGTCGGGTCTTGCGGACGGCAGGTCTATCTTGTTGAGTATCGGCATTATCTCCAGGTCTTCATCCATCGCCAGATACACGTTGGCCAGAGTCTGAGCCTCCACGCCCTGCGTCGCATCCACCACGAGCACCGCGCCCTCGCACGCCGCCAGACTTCGCGACACCTCATACGTGAAGTCGACATGTCCCGGAGTATCTATGAGATTGAACACGTATTCATTTCCGTCTCTGGAATTGAAGATCAGACGCGTGGTCTGCAGCTTGATCGTGATGCCTCTTTCTCTCTCAAGCTCCATATTGTCCAAGAACTGTTCCCTCATCTCACGTTTCGAAACGAGACCTGTCTTCTCTATGATCCTGTCCGCGAGCGTAGATTTTCCGTGGTCTATGTGCGCTATTATGCTAAAATTTCTTATATACTTCTGATAATCTTTCATTTCTGCCTCTCAAACTGTTGATTTATATCTTGTATTTTACTGGAAAAATGTCTAATTATCAACATGCAAAACTAATTTTCCTCCCGCACCGGTCGTTTCCATACATATATTATCAAGTATCAGCACGCCCGCAGTTCCCATGAAAAAAATCACGAACACGAGCAGCATCTCCACGATGGTCTTTTTCATCCTGTCCGTCCTCCTTTCCTACTGCTGTTCCTCCTTTATTATGCCCGCAAGCACTTCCGCAAAATATTTCGCGCATAGCCTTGTCTCCTCTATAGTGTTCTTGTTGTTGCCTATCTCCAGCAGCAGCGCCCTGTCGCTCACGAATTCATTATATCTGTAGTTCTGTTCTATGATCGCGCCGCCGTAGCCTTTGTGCAGCGCCTCTGATCTCTCGCTCACTTTTTTTGCAAATGCGTAAAGCTCCGTGTAGTTGTCATTCTGCTGTCCCACTACCATGCTGAACTTTGCGACCCGCTTTCCATCTATCTCCAGGTACTTCCCCTCTGTGGCCGAGGCTGCCGCCGCGTCTCTGTGAAGGTCTATCACATACACAGCCTTCGGGTATTTTGCAGTGAGCGCCTGCACCGTCTCGAGCGACCGGCTGTACGATTCGTTGTACGACGGTCTGTCATGTAAAGTCCTGTCGTGTATGACATTTATACCTTTTTTCTTGAGTTCCGTCTCAAGCACGTTCCCGACGTCACGCACCGTGCCTTCCTCTTCCTCCCGGTGATAGTTGCTCTCACTGTACGGCATATATGATTCTGTACTGTGCGTATGATATATTATCACGAGCGGATCGCCTGTCACGACGATGTTCTCGTCACCTGATTTTTTACTGCCGTCCGTGTCGTTCTTCTCTTCACTGCTTTTATCGCCGCTTCCGGCGTCATCTCTGCCCGCCGTGTCTTTCCCCGCGTTTTTTTCTGCGGAAAGCTCTCCCTCGCCGGCATCCGTCACTCTCGTGACCTGCCCGATGCATATCTCTCCCAGCTTTTTTTCGTCTATCCACGCCGATCTGAGCGCAGAGGCAGGATCTGTTTTAAGAAAAAACGCAGTAGAGCATATGAACACCACTGCCGCGACAAGAAAGAGCATCCTGTTTTTCTTTTCCATAGTTGTCCTCCTGAAGTTTCTTTTACGAATATATGCCGGGGTGCAGTGTTTTATTTATTCCATTTGATATTATGTCCGAAAAATCTTTTATGATCGTGTCTATGTCCGTAGATGTCACGATCATCTGCGCTTCGTGCTCCTTTATATAAGCCTCGGTCTCCTCCGTACCCGTGCTGCCCGGGCCGCCTGCCAGCGCGTCCCTTATCACCGTGGTGACGTCTATTACCGTAGGCACGCCTATGGCGACGACTTTTGCACCTGACGTCTCACTGTTTATGCCCGTCCGTCTGTTTCCCATGCCGGCTCCCGGCGATATCCCTGTATCCGTTATCTGTATCGTCGTGCTCAGACGCTTTATGTCACGCGCCGCCAGCGAGTCTATCACTATTATCACTTCCGGCTCGACGAGCTCTGCGGTCTTTTTCACAAGCTCCGCCGTCTCCATGCCTGTGACAGCTGTCACTCCCGGGGCTATGCAGCTGACTCTGGCCATCTCATCATCGCCGTCCGCTCCGAACATTTCGAACAGATGGTTCGTTACTCTTATCCTGGACGCCGTCTGCGGTCCGAGCGAATCAGGAGTCACTGCGCTGTTTCCCAGCCCTGCGACGAGCACGTTGAGGTAGTAGTGAAATCTTATCAGCCGGCTGAGCTCCTCCGCAAGCACGTTCTCTACTTTTTCCTTGATGTCTTCGGTCTCTTCGATTATGCCTTCAGCCTCTATCGTGATATAATTTCCAACGGGCTTTTCCATCCGCCTGGCGCCCGACTCGTTCGTGATCTCTATCCTCGTTACCTTCACTCCGTTTCCACGGTCGATCTCATCGATGACGATCCCGTCGATCACACCTGAAGCTTCGCGCTCTGCGTTTTCTTCATCGATCATTTCCTTCATTTCCAGTGCAAGATCCGTCCTGTATTTCATATGTCTCTCCTTTTGCCTCTTTTCCCGCTGTTTTGCGGTTTTATAGGATTTTCCCCTTGAAAAGATGCTTTTATTCATATATACTAATAGATGCGAATTTTAGCTATATTAATCAAGAAAGTGGGGTAATTTAAAATGGCAAATATTAAATCCGCAAAGAAAAGAATCCGTGTAATCGACAAGAAGACAGCAAGAAACAGAAGGATCAAGAATCATCTGAAGGCAGTCTTAAAGTCATTTGATGCAGCTATCGAAGCAGGCGATATGGATACAGCTAAGGAAAAACTCGCTTTAGCAGAGAAAAAGCTTATGCAGGCTGCTGCAAAGCACACTATCCACAAAAAAGCAGCTTCAAGAAAAGTATCAAGATTAGCAAAGAGATTCAACAAGGCTAACGCCTAAGTCTCACCCGTCCCCACCAGTGCATAAGTTAAATGCACAGCAATGAGCAAAAGAAAAAGATGGATGTGTCTCCCATCTTTTTTTATTATGCAGGAAATATCGCTTTCGATATTTCCGGAACATCAACAAAAGTCTCATATGAAAATATGTGGCTAAGCCACTTTTGTTCTTATGCAGGAAATATCGCTCTCGATATTTCCGGAATATCAACAAAAGTCTCATATGAAAATACGTGGCTAAGCCACTTTTGTTCTTATGTAAAACATTCCAGTACCCGCGCTTTTCCACGCAGCATCGATCATCCCTGAACAGAATCAGTAAAATGAAACGAGGTAGGTCATGAAAAACCTTATCTTCCCTCACCCGCTTGTTCCCGGAGACAGAGTCGCGCTCGCAGCGCCTGCATCTCCGGTTTCACCGGACGCGCTGGATACTGCAGTCCGCTCGCTTAGAAGTATCGGTCTGGATCCTGTGGTGATGCCGGGGTGCCGCGAAAGTCTCGGCTACCTGTCAGGCACTGATGAGCAGCGCGCAAAGGACATCAACGATGCGTTCCGGTCAGACGACATAAGAGGCATATTCTGCGTTCGCGGCGGATACGGCTCCATGAGGATACTCCGTCTGCTCGACTGCGAAACGATCATGAAGCATCCCAAAGTATTCGCAGGTTTCAGCGACATCACCGCCATGCATATATTCCTTAACGAGAAATGCCGCATCGTCACGTTCCACGCACCGATGCCGGCCGCAGATTACGAAGCCATGGACTGCTTCACGCTAGGCTCGCTCAAAAACCATATATTCGGACAGCCTGACTGCAGCCCTTTGCATGATCCTCCCGGCATTCCAATAAATATACTGAACCCCGGGAAAGCATGCGGACAGATAACCGGCGGCAGCCTTTCCATAATGACAGCTCTGCTCGGGACTCCGTTCGAACCCGATACCCGCGGCAGACTCGTATTTCTCGAAGATGTAGGCGAGCCGCTTTACAAGATCGACCGGATGCTCACGTCTCTGATTCTTGCTGGCAAATTCGAAAACTGTGCCGGGATCGTCCTTGGCTCGTTCGAAGACTGTCCGCCGGACTGCGGGATCGCACATGAACAGTCCGCCCTGGACGAACTTTTTCGCGATATACTCATGCCGTGCGGCATACCTGTGATCTCGAATCTCCGATTCGGCCACACATACCCGCAGGTCACCTTCGCATCAGGCGCCGCCGCACTGCTGGACACGGAAAGCTCGACTCCGCTCAGGTACTGCCTTACAGCGGACTGTTACAGATAAATCTTCTCAAGACATAACTGTTTTATAAACTCCGCAAATGTGATATACTTGTGTTATAATAAATCCATAATGATATCAAAGGAGAATGCTTTTATGAGCACACATATAAATGCTGCAAACAAGAACGACATCGCTTCATCAGTGCTTCTTCCGGGCGATCCGCTCCGCGCGAAATTCATAGCTGAGAATTATCTTGAAAATGTCAGATGCTACAATGAGATACGCGGTATGCTGGGATTCACAGGAACATACAAGGGCGTTCCCGTGTCAGTACAGGGAACAGGCATGGGCATGCCGTCGATGGGTATATATTCATGGGAACTCATCACTGAATACGGTGTGGAAAATCTGATCAGGATAGGAACTGCAGGCGCTTTCCACAAGGACATCAAAGTAAAAGACATCGTTGTCGGCATGGCCGCATCGACAGACTCCAACTACATCCATGCGTTCGACGTACCGGGATCGTATTCACCATGCGCAAGCTACGAGCTGCTGACAAAGCTCGGCAAAGCTTCCGAGGAGCTCGACATACCGTTCAAGGCGGGAAACATCGTTTCATGCGACGTCTTTTATGAACTCAAGGAAGACTGGTGGAAAAAATGGGCTTCTATGGGCGTGATGGCCGTTGAAATGGAAGCCGCTGCGCTTTACATGAACGCTGCGTACAACGATGTGAACGCGCTGGCTGTGATGACTATAAGCGATCACTTCGTGACAGGCGAAAAGGCCACTGCCGAAGAACGTCAGAACTCATTCACAGACATGATGAAACTGGCTCTCGAAGCTGCCATAAAATAGAACGGCACATTGCAAAAACGACATACTGTAAAAAAGAAAAACAAATAAAAACGATTAGGAGGATAAATTGAAAGTATTAGAATCTGCTGAAAACTATCTGGAATCAATACTTATATTGAAGCAGAAAAAAGGGACCGTGCGGGCTATAGACATCGTCAACTATCTCGGATTTTCCAAGCCGAGCGTGAGCATCGCTCTCAAGCAGCTCGAAACGAACGGTTTCATCACCAGAGATGACGACAATCACGTACACCTTACGGAGTCCGGTCAGGAGATCGCCGAATCTATCTATGAAAGGCATCAGCTTCTCAGCACGCTGTTCATGAAGATCGGTGTTTCCAAAGAGACTGCACTCGAGGATGCCTGCAAGATAGAGCATCACATAAGCCAGGAGACTATCGACTGTCTGAAAAAGCACCTGGATTCCATATAGCAAGACGATACAGCGCAGCCGGGCGACACTGTCCGGACTGCGCTTTTCTGTATGTGCACCCTGCGCATTTTTCGTTTAAGCATTGTCCCGTTATCCGGAAATCCCGGGACCTCAGACTTTTATCCTGTCTTTTATCTTTTCAAAGCTCTTGTCCCCTATCCCCGAAACGTTCTTGATGTCTTCTATCGATGAAAATCTGCCGTTTTCTTTTCTGTAGTCTATTATCTTCTGTGCCGTGGCAGGTCCTATGCCGTCAAGCTCCTGCAGCTGTGCGGAATCGGCGGTGTTTATATTTATCCTGCCGTCTCCCCTGCTTACCTGCTGTCCCGATGAAGACGCATCTTCATCTTCTCCCGTTCCGTCGACCGCAGCAGGCGGTATGTATATCTTCTCTCCGTCTTCAACGAATGCCGCCCGGTTTATATCCGTGAGATCCGCATTCTCCGTGACACCTCCAGCAGCCTCTATCGCATCGCCGACCCGGCTCCCTTCATCGAGCTCGACTACCATCGGCGATACCACCTCGCCCCCGATGTCCACGAGGATCTTCGCCGTCTCGCTTTCAACAGCGACCGTGCTTTCCTTAACCGCATCGGTTTTCTTTTCATCATCGTCCGGCGATGCAAAAACAAAAAGAGCAGCAGTGATCGCGCAAGCGACCAGCACCGCTCTTATCAGCATATCTCTGTGTTCTTTTACAAAACCTGCAAGTTTTTCTCTGTCACCGATATACTCAATTATCTTTTTCACTGAACAAGCCCCCTTTCACTGAACATTTTACAGTGGTTGGAAGTTTTTGTCAATTACTTTTTCCTGTTTTTACCATCGCCTCGACACTGAACCACATTACTCGAAAAATATCTGTTTTCGCGTCACGTCCATCTCGCTCCTGTCAGTATCTATGCCCAGCCTTTCCGTGAATGTCTTTATCAGAAGCTCCGGACTGAGGTTGGAGATACTTCCCGAATCGAGCACCGTGTCTATCACGATCAGTCCGTCCTGCTGTGAAACCTGTAGCTGCCTTATCATCGGCTTTATATCGATCTCTACAGGGACTTTTTTCTTCTTCTGCTTTTTCAGCGTGATGATCCTGTCCTGACTCATGTAAAGCTCTGCGATCTCTCCATCGCTCATGTCTACAGGCTCTGCAAGCGGTATCTCTATCATGTACTCGGCTGCAACTGTCATCGCAGCAAGCGTTTTCCTGCCTTCCGCCATACGCTCGCAGCCTTTTATATCAAGTCCCGGCGGCATGAGCTCCGACAGTTTTTCCGCTATATATCCAGGCTCGTGATCCTCTGTAGTCTCTATTTCGATATACTCGTTAAGACCCGTGTATCCCAGTGACAGCGGCTGAGCGAACACCATTTTCGGATGAGGATTGAATCCATGCGAATACGCCAGCTTTATGCCTGCACGTTTGATGACACGGTTGAAAAGCCTCATGATATCTAGATGCGACGTATAGCATATCGTGCCTGTCTTCGAAAATCCCACTGCGTATTTATACATCTGACACCTCCCCGCACGACTGCTGATCTGACAGCTGCACCTCTGATGACTGTCCTTCTGACGGCTGCTTCACCTGCGGATCTTCTGACGGCTGCCGCTTTGCAGATCCCGGAGCATCAAACTCCGCGCCTTTGAAACACTCTGTAAACCTGTTCATCCCGCAGCCTGCGCATCCCAGCCTGCAGTCAGGAGTGACCAGCTCTTTCTTTGCCTTTTCGTTTTCTCTGATAAAAAACTCTTTGGTGACCAGCGGATCCACTATATCCCACGGAAGGATCTCATCATAGCTTCTCTCCCTGTAGCAGTAAAAATCGGGATCTATGCCGGTCTCCTCGAAAGCCTTCTGCCACAGCTCGGCTTTGAAATGCTCTGTCCATCCGTCGAATCTGCATCCCAGCCTGTGAGCTGCCTCGAGCACTCTGCCCACCCGCCTGTCGCCTCTTGCGAAAACAGCCTCCAGATTGCTGGTGTTCGTCTCGTGATAATTGAACGTCACACCTTTTATCTTGAGTTTTTTCGTGAGGTAAACATGCTTGTCCCTGAACATCTCAGGTGTATCCTGCGCTGCCCATTGGAACGGGGTGTGCGGCTTCGGCACGAAGTTCGAAACGCTTATGGTCACTCTGAACCTGCCGCCCTGTCTGCCTCTCAGCCTGTAGTTTATATCCATGATGTTACGAGCGATCTCGCCGATCCCGTCAAGATCCTCATACGTTTCGCCCGGCAGCCCGTCCATGAAATACAGCTTTATGTGATTCCATCCGAGCTCGACAGCCTGTTCGACCGCACCGTATATGTTCTCTTCCGTTATATTCTTGTTGATTATATTCCTGAGACGCTGACTTCCCGCCTCCGGTGCGAAGGTGAGTCCGGATTTCCTGTATCCCTGTATCTCATCCAGCACCTTGAACGAAAACGAATCGAGTCTGAGCGACGGAAGCGACAATGCGACGTTCTGCGCCGCGCACATTTCCATTAGCTCTGTAGCGAGATCCTCGAATCTCGAATAATCGCTGGTCGAAAGCGACAGCAGCGACAGCTCGTCGTGTCCGGTGTTCGCCAGCTGCTCCTCTGCGATGCGCTCTATCGTCTCTTTTTTACGTTCTCTTACCGGCCTGTATATCATGCCCGCCTGGCAGAATCTGCAGCCTCTTGTGCAGCCTCTGAAAGTCTCGACGACAGATCTGTCGTGCACCGTCTCTATGAACGGTACGATATTTTTTACCGGAAAATCCGCTTTTTCAAGGTCGCTGATCAGAGCTCTCCTCACTCTGTCCGGGGCCTTGTCATTGAGCTTGCGTATATTCCCGATGGTGCCGTCTTCATTGTACTCCGGCTCGTAAAAGCCCGGTATATAGACTCCGTCAAACTGCGACACCGTTTCAAGGAATTCTTTTTTTGAAGCCGAGTCCCGTCTGGCGATACACACTTTTTCAAACAGCTCCTCACCGTCGCCGATCATGAACAGATCTATGAAGTCAGCCAGAGGTTCAGGATTGTATGCGCATGGCCCCCCTGCAACTATCACGGGGTATCCTTCCCCTCTCTGGTCGCTTCTGACCGGTATGCCTCCCAGCTCGAGCATATTCAGTATGTTCGTGTAGCAAAGCTCGTACTGAAGAGTGAAGCCGACTATATCCATCTCCCTTATCGGAGTCAGAGTCTCCAGCGTGAACAGCTCCCTGCCGTTTTCCCGCATCAGCTGCTCCATGTCATCCGCCGGTGCAAACACTCTTTCGCAGTATATGTCGTCGTTTTTATTCAGTATATTGTAAAGGATCTGCATGCCGAGATATGACATGCCTATCTCGTATGTGTCCGGAAACGCAAAGCCTACGCGTACTGAAACGTCAGCCGGATCTTTGATCACGGAGTTGACTTCTCCTCCGATGTACCTCGCCGGTTTCTCAACGCGCCTGAGCAGCTTGTGCAGTTCTTTATCTATTGTCATTCGATCAGTTCTCCTGTTTTTCGTTGTTCATCATCAGCTCATCCACCGTCATACCTATTACGGATCTGATTTCATCGAGAAAACGTTTAGTGTCTTCTTTTTTCTCCAGTATGATCGGGATAGCTTCTTCCTTGCCGTTTCTCTTTGCTTTATCGATTATATATTCTATCCTGGAATCGAGTCCGACGTATGTGCCTTCTTTTACAAGGCGGTCGCCCAGGCAGACCATATCGGTCTCTGTCACTTCAGCTACAGGTGAAAACGGAGAGTATCTCATATGTACGCGGATTATGCAGCTCTCTTCCTTATATCCGAGCTTTTCCATGATATCCGCACCTACGTCCCAGTGTCTGTCTTCGACTCTCGATATATCGTGTAAAAGCCCTGCAGCCAGTATCAGCTCAAGATCAAGGTCATATCCTTTTTCATTGAGTGCGGACGCTATCACGAACGCAGTGCGTGCCACCTCGCGGCAGTGGTTCCTCACATGTTCCGGTGTGCCGTATTTTTCCAGAAGCTCTTCGCATTCTTCTCTTGTAGGGTGTTTCATCAATTGCCTCCTTGCCGCGCGTCAGTGCTTGTCAACTGTTACAGCGCGCATGCGTCCATTATACCATATACCGCAACTCATTCAAATTCCCTAAATGAATAATAGAACTGTTTTTCGTCAGACTTCTCATATGTGCCTATGATCTGACCTTTTTTTACTCTGGATGGCACTTTCACTCCTGTCGTGCTCAGATTCCCGTAAAGGCTTTCGCCTTTTTCTCCATGGGTGATCTTTATGTATTTGCCGATCTCCTCGTTCTCACCGACTGACGTGACCTCTCCTCCGGCAACTGCATATACCGATGTGCTGTCACCGGAAAATTCTTCATCTATCGGCTCTCCGTATGATGTCCCGCCTGCTATGTACCCCGCCGTCTCGATCACACGCTCAGTCAGCGAAGCCGCCAGATCCCTGCACTTTACAGCTGCAGCATGCAGGCCTTCTCCGCTGCACACGGCGCTGATCATACTGCCGGCCGCTGCCGTGTCTTTTTCCTGCATAGCTGCGCGTGTGTTTCCCGAAAAAAATACGACCGCCAGAACAAACAGCGCGATGACGGTCCTCTTAAGTGTCTTTCGTTCCATATCTGCACCTCCATATACTATCTATATTTGAAAGGTGCAAAAAAAGAAGACGTTTTATCCGTATACGTCTTCTTTGCTCTCTGCTGTTTTGGATTTTTAAGGGCAGCCCGTCAGTCTTTTTCCCGGGATCCTGCTTTTTAGGATACTGTTTCTCAGGATCCTGCTGCCTAAGACTCTGCTGCCTATTAAACCCTAGAACTGATCGAGATACTCCTCATCCAGATACTCGAGTTCAAAATCCTTTATCTTTATCGTATCACCGTCCTCGATGCCGAGTTCTTTCATCTTGTCAAGTGCGCCGCTCTTTTCTATATACCTGTAGAGATATCTTACCGATCCCGAATCTGTAAAGTTCGTGGAATTGAATATCTTTTCGAGCTGTTTTCCGCTCAGTATATAGTTCCTGCCGTCGAATTCGACTGAAACCGTCCTGTAGTCAGGATCATATTCATCAGCCTCGAAGTCGAACATCTCATAACCGTCATCTTCCTGAGGTTCTTCCAGAAGCTTCTGCAGCTTGTCCGCAGCTTCTGCCAGGACCTCTTTCACACCGATGTTTATCGGCGCCGACATCGGGAATACCTTGTATCCCTTTGACTCGACGTATTCTTTGAACTCAAGGTATTTCGGATCATCTTCGCTGATGAGATCTATCTTGTTTGCCGCCACGATCTGCGGTTTCTTCATCAGTCTCGGACTGTACTGTTCAAGCTCTCTGTTTATCTTGTCAAAATCCTCTATCGGATCGCGTCCCTCGCTCCCTGAAACGTCCACAACGTGTATGAGGACTTTCGTTCTCTCTATATGTTTCAGGAATTTGTGGCCGAGTCCCGCGCCCTGATGCGCGCCTTCTATTATCCCTGCTATGTCCGCCATCACGAAGCTCGTGTCATATATCTGCACGACCCCGAGGTTCGGAGCTATCGTCGTGAAGTGGTAATTCGCTATCTTAGGCTTTGCACTCGTGGAAACAGACAGCAGTGTCGATTTGCCGACATTAGGGAATCCTACCAGCCCTACATCTGCTATCAGCTTCATTTCGAGTATTATCTCGCGTTCTTTTGCAAATCCGCCGGCTTCCGCAAAGTTCGGCGCCTGTCTGGTGGACGTCGTGTACTTCACGTTGCCCTTCCCGCCTTTACCGCCTTTCGCAGCGACAAAGGACTGGCCGTTCTCCGTCAGGTCCTGCATCACAAGTCCCGACGCTTCGTCTATCACAACTGTGCCGACAGGAACTTTTATCACGAGATCCTGGCCGTTCTTGCCGTATCTCTTTTTCTTCATTCCATTCTGACCGTTTTCCGCCTCATATTTTCTTTTATATCGAAAATCCATCAGAGTTCTGAGATTTTCATCTGCCTGGAAAATAACGTCTCCGCCTTTTCCTCCGTCTCCGCCGTCAGGTCCGCCTTCCGGCACGAATGGCTCTCTTCTGAAAGAAACAGCACCATCTCCGCCTTTTCCTGACTTTATAAAAATTCTGGCTCTGTCTACAAACATGGAACCTCCTTTATCAAAAAAGTAAAGCCCCTATAAAATAGGGGCTCTCAAAACAATCTGTTTATGCTTCTTTTGGATATACGCTTACTTGCTTTCTGGTTTTGTCATATCTTTCAAACTTGACAGCTCCGTCAATCATTGCAAATAATGTATCGTCTCCGCCTTTTCCTACATTGTTGCCAGGGTGGAACTTAGTTCCTCTCTGTCTAACTAAAATGCTTCCGGCACTTACAAACTGACCGTCGCCTGTCTTAACGCCTAAACGTTTCGACTCACTATCACGACCGTTCTTCGAGCTACCTACACCTTTCTTACTTGCCATCGACCAGACACCTCCTCGCTATATCAATATCAGTTAAATTCTTAAATACTTTGCTTTTACTATTTTAATGCAGCTTCGATAGTTTCGATCATTACCGCATTAGTAGCTTTTTCATCGATTTCGATGTTGTTTTCCTTAGCAAATTCTATAAGTTCTGCTTTTCTCATAGATTTTAAGGACGGCTTCTTAGCAGCTTTTGCTTCTTCTGCAGCTTCAGGTTTTGCAGCCACTGTAGTATCACCATCGATCGAAGTGATCTCTACGAGTGTATACGGCTGTCTGTGACCCTGCTTCTTTCTGTAGTCTTTCTTTGCCTTGTACTTGAAGATGATCACCTTCTTGCCTTTGCCTGTTTCGATAGCTTTTCCCTCTACTACAGAACCTTCGACATAAGGAGCACCTACTTTTACATCAGCACCTTCACCTACTACCAGCACCTTGTCAAATACTACCTTTGATCCGTCTTCTACATTGCTGAGCTTTTCAACAGCGATCTGATCACCGTTCTTGACTCTGTACTGCTTTCCGCCTGTTTCGATAATTGCGTACATTATAATTCTTACCTCCTCTATCCAGTCTCGCCTAACCAGGTAGCAGTTTTATCTTGAATATCAAACTGCATTTCAAAAAACCCTCTTCGAGCGGCTTACATTCATATATATTACTATATTTCAGCTTCAATGTAAAGTAAATTTACTGTATTTTGCACATGTTTTTATTCGTTCTGCTGCTGCATTTCAAATACGTTTCGACTTGCCTCAGCAGCTTTGCGGAACCGGAGTTATTCGATGATGACTCCATCCTCGTCGATGAAGAATTCATCTTCCAATGCATCCGGTATATCCTGTACCGGTTCTTCATCTTTTTTATCCTTGTCGGCCTTGAGCGTATCGAGCAGCAGTCCTTCGACCTGATCAAGCACATCAGGATTCTCTTCAAGATACTTCTTGACGTTCTCTCTTCCCTGTCCGATCCTGTTGCCGTCAAAGCTGTACCATGATCCGGCTTTCTCTATGATCTTCGCATCTACTGCACAGTCGAGCACATCCCCGGATTTCGAGATGCCCTTGCCGTACATGATATCGAATTCCGCCTGCTTGAACGGAGGCGCCACCTTGTTCTTTACGATCTTCGCTCTCGTCCTGCTTCCCAGTATCTGATCGCCCGATTTGATGCTCTCGACCTTTCTCACATCTATACGCATCGATGAGAAGAACTTGAGAGCGCGTCCGCCTGTAGTCGTCTCAGGGTTTCCGAACATCACTCCGATCTTTTCTCTGAGCTGGTTTATGAAGATTATAGTAGTATTCGTCTTGTTGATGACTCCCGCGAGCTTTCTGAGGGCCTGCGACATCAGACGAGCCTGCAGACCGACTGTCGCATCTCCCATCGCACCGTCTATCTCATGTTTCGGAACGAGAGCCGCTACCGAATCGACTACCACGATCTCCACAGCGCCGCTCCTGACGAGCATCTCTGCGATCTCGAGAGCCTGTTCACCGTAATCCGGCTGTGAAACGAGAAGTTCGTCCACATCGACTCCGAGATTTCTCGCATATTCCGGATCCAGTGCATGCTCCGCATCGATGAATGCCGCTCTTCCGCCCTGTTTCTGGGCTTCTGCGATGATATGTAAGGTAAGAGTAGTCTTACCTGATGATTCCGGTCCGAACACCTCTATGATCCTGCCCTTCGGGACTCCTCCGATACCTGTTGCAAGGTCAAGGCTCATCGAACCTGTAGATATAGCTTCTATATTCATTCTGGCGCTGTCATCGCCGAGCTTCATAACAGCACCCTTTCCAAACTGCTTCTGTATCTGGGCCAGAGCTTCATTGAGCGCTTTATCTCTATCCTCTTTGCTGGCCGTCTTCATGTTTTTAGTTTCGTTGTTTTTAGCTGCCATCCGATTTCCTCCAATCAAGAACATTTGTTCTTAAACCATGATACCCTACTTTTGCTCCAAGGTCAAGACAATTTTTCCGATGCATAAAACTCACCGGAATGAACATTTTACCGTCCCGCCCTGAAGCTCCGATGTCATGGAATAATTTTACATCAAGCGCCGTATTTTGTCAATATTTTACAATACATTAAATGTGATCAAATATTCCTGTTTATCATATCGAGCATGCTGAGCAGTGTATACCTGCGGTTCCAGCTCCTGTCGTCATCGCCCGTACTCAGCTTCCTGCACAGTTTCTTATCACCGTACATGAAACCTATATATATCAGTCCTACAGGCTTTTTCGCGCTACCACCGCCAGGACCTGCGATGCCAGTAACGGATATGCATATATCGCTGCCGCTTGCTTTCCTGAGACCTTCGACCATTTCAAGCGCAGTCTCTTCGCTGACAGCACCGTACTTTTCCAGAGTCTCCGCTTTCACGCCCAGCTCGTCCATCTTGGCCTGATTGCTGTATGTCACCAGCCCGCGCTGGAACACCTGAGATATTCCCGGGATGTCCGTGACCGCAGCAGCGAACAAGCCTCCCGTGCACGATTCTGCCGACGAAAGCGTCAGACCGCGATCCATCAGCTTCCTGCACACTACCTGTACCAGTTCTTCATCGTCACAGCTGTATATATACTCTCCGACGCGCTCCTTTACCTTCTCTAGCATGTCGTTGACAGCCTTTTCAGCCTCAGCCTCGGTCTTCCTCTTGGAAGCCACTCTGAGCGAACACTCGCCCTCCTTTGCATAAGTGGCCAGCGTAGGATCTGTCTGTCCGTCGATCAGATCGAGAAGATCAGTCTCCAGGCGCGACTCGCCTATGCCGAATACCCTTGCCATCCTGTAATAGATGACCTCGCTGGAAAGCGACTGTATGAACGGCTTTACGCTGTTCTCGAACATCGGCTTCATTTCAGACGGAGGCCCCGGCATGCAGATCACGTACTTTCCCTCATTTTCAGCACAGAAACCCGGCGCTGTGCCGTTTTCATTATGGAAAACGACCGCACGTGACGGCAGGTATGCCTGTTTCCTGTTGTTCTCGGTCATGTCCTTGCCGGCATTCCTGAAATATTCAGTGAGAGAGTTCATCTCGTCTTCGTTTTTCACGAGCTCGTCTTTCATCACCTTGCACACGACTTCCTTGGTGAGATCATCCTGCGTCGGTCCGAGACCGCCAGTAGTGATCACCATGTCGCAGTCTTTGAGTGCCAGCTTGATCATGTCCTCGACTCTTTCGGGATTGTCTCCCACCGTATAGTGGTACATCACGTCAAAGCCCAGCATGTTCAGCTGCTGTGAAAGATACACTGTATTAGTATTCGTTATCTGCCCGAAAAGCAGTTCTGTACCGATACTCAGGATCGCAGTTTTCATATCTCATTCCTTCTTTCCTGTGTTTTCCTGCATTTGTTGTTTTTCCTGAATTGAAAACCTACATAGAAAACAGTTTCTTGTTCTTGATTATGTATTCAGTCCCTGATACTACCGTCATCACGAGGGCTATCCAGAGGAATATCGTATCCATCGGCAGATTGAAGCTCAGCATGCTGAACGGCCAGTTGTCGAGCAGCAGCAGAGGTATCGCGATCATCTGCGTTATGGTCTTGATCTTTCCTGTTATCCCGGCTGCGATGACTATTCCCTGTGCCGCAGCCACCTGTCTCATGCCTGTGATGATGAATTCTCTTCCGAGTATCACGACTACCATCCAGCCTGCCACATCTCCGATCTGCACCAGACATATCAGCGCCGACATCACCAGCAGCTTGTCCGCCAGCGGATCCATCAGCTTTCCGAAATTAGTCACGAGATTGTGTTTTCTCGCGATATGTCCGTCCAGCATATCGGTCAGCGCCGCGAGTATGAAGATCACCGTCGCCGCGTACCTGTAGCCGAGCAGAAACACGATGATGAACACCGGTATCGCGAAAATTCTTCCCATCGTAAGTTTATTAGGCAAATTCATATTATCCCTCCATCTTTCCTACAAGATCATAGTCGAATGCGTCTGTTATCTTTACCTGCACCATGTCTCCCGGCACAAGTTCTTCATCTGCTGTAAAAATCACCGTGTTGTCGATCTCCGGAGCGTCATATACCGTCCTGCCGAGATATGCGCCGTCTTCATCCGTGCCGTCCACCATCACTGTCATAGTATCTCCGACTTTGGACTCGTTTATTTCCCTGGAAATGTCGAGCTGTCTGCGCATTATCGCATCTGCGCGCATCGCCTTGACGTCTTCATCTATCTGATTTTCCATATCTCCCGCAACAGTCCCTTCCTCGCGTGAATATGCAAATACGCCAAGTCTCTCGAACCTCGTTTCCTCGACGAATTCCAGGAGCTCTTCAAACTCTTCCTCAGTCTCTCCCGGGAATCCCGTGATGAGCGTCGTCCTTATGTGGATGTCCGGCATCACTGTACGCAGTCTGCCAAGCGTATCCTTTATGCTTTCCGTAGTCGAATGTCTGTTCATCGCGCTCAGCACTCCGTCAGACACATGCTGCAGCGGTATATCGATGTAATCGCAGATCTTTTCTTCGGACGCCATCACTTCTATCAGTTCATCGGTGATCTTGTCCTCGTAGCAGTACATTAGCCTGATCCATCTTATGCCGTCGACCCTGCAGAGCTTTCTGAGCAGCTCCGGGAGCATCAGTCTGCCGTAGATATCCGTACCGTATTCTGTCACGTCCTGAGCGATCAGTATGATCTCTCTGCAGCCCTTTGACGCCAGCAGCTCAGCTTCTTCTATTATATTCTCCATCGGTCTGCTCCTGTATGCACCCCTTATCTGCGGTATCACGCAGTATGCGCAGCAGTTGTTGCAGCCTTCGGCTATCCTCAGCGTCATTGAATAAGGGTTGTCCTTTATCTTTCTTGCGGAAAATTCGTAGAATGCATCCGGCTGGCAGCTGAAAGCCTGCAGACGCTTGCCTTTCCTGTACTCCTTCACAAGCTGCGGCAGCTTTTCATAATCATTGACCCCGAGGAAAATGTCGACCTCTGGCATCTCGTCGGCCAGCTCTTTTCCGTATCGCTGCGAAAGACATCCTGAAACTATCAGTATCTTTTTCTCGTGATCCGGCGCCTGCTTCGCGGATTCATCTATGAATCTCGCCATGTCGAAAATGCAGCCTATCGACTCCTGCTTCGCGTCGTTTATAAAGCCGCACGTATTCACAAGGATCGCGTCTGCTTCGGCAGGGTCGTCTGTCAGCGACATCCCGGTCGATTCCCATATTCCTCCTATGCTCTCCGAATCATTGAAATTTTTCGGACATCCCATCGTTTCTATGTATAATTTCATTCTTTCTCTATATCCTCTGTACTTTCTTTCATATTTATTAGATCCGCTTCTGTGATCAGCACCTGTCTCGGTCTGCTCCCGTCTGACGGACCGACGATCTGCCTGTCTTCCATCATGTCGATTATCCTGGCGGCTCTGTTGTAGCCTATCCTGAACCGTCTCTGCAGCATCGACACGGATGCCTGCTGCGCCTGCACGACAAGCTCTATCGCATCAGGAAGCAGCTCATCTTCAAGATCTCTGTTTCCCTTCTCTGCGTCAGGGACATTGGCACGCTCTATTGAGTCGAGAACGTTATCCGAATATCTTGTCTCCTCATTCTGCGCTTTCACAAAATCGATGATGCTGTTGACTTCATCATCCGAAATGAATGCGCCCTGGACTCTTATCGGCTTGCCGCTGCCGAGCGGATTGAACAGCATATCGCCTTTTCCCACGAGCTTTTCGGCTCCCGACATGTCCAGTATCGTCCTCGAGTCGACCTGTGATGATACTGCAAAGGCTATTCGCGACGGTATGTTGGCTTTTATGACTCCCGTTATTACGTCTACCGACGGTCTCTGCGTAGCCACGATCAGATGCATGCCTGCGGCTCTCGCTTTCTGCGCAAGCCTGCAGATAGACTCCTCTACCTGTGACGGCGCTGCCATCATCAGGTCAGCCAGCTCGTCTATTATGATGACGATCTGAGGCATCACGCTTTCGTCATCGCCCTTTGCCTTCATCGCCTTGTTGTAGCCGGTCAGCTCGCGGACTCCCTCTGCCGCGAATTTCTTGTATCTGTCATCCATCTCTGCGACAGCCCAGTTCAGTGCGGCGGCGGCCTTTGACGGCTCCGTCACGACCGGTATCAGCAGATGAGGTATGCCGTTGTAGTTTGCAAGCTCCACGACCTTGGGGTCGACGAGAACGAGCTTGACTTCATCAGGTCTTGCCTTGTAAAGGAAGCTTGCTATTATCGTGTTTATGCACACGCTCTTTCCGGACCCTGTAGAACCTGCGATCAGCATGTGCGGCATCGTCTTAAGATCTGCGACTATAGCCTTCCCCGCGATGTCCTTTCCTACTGCAAACGTTATCTTCGACTCTGATTTCTTGAATGCTGCAGAATCGATGATCTCTCTGGCAGTCACCATGTTGATCCTGTCGTTTTCTATCTCTATGCCGACTGCCGGTTTTCCTGGTATCGGCGCTTCTATCCTGATGCTCTTTGCCTCCATGTTGAGTGCGATATCATCTGCAAGGTTTTTTATGCCTTTGACCTTTACACCGCTGTTAGGGTGTACCTCATATCTTGTTACCGTAGGACCCTGTGTGACATTGGTGACCTGTGCATCTATATTGAAACTGTGCAGTGTGTCTTCCAGCTTCATCGCCTTCGCTCTGAGGATGTTTTCTTCCTCTGCGGCGTTTCCCTTCGACCGCTTCGCCTTGTTCAAAAGGTCTATCGGCGGAAATCTGTAGCTTTCCGACGTCGTCGTCACATTGAAATCGCCTTCTTTGAGCATGCTCTTTGCAGCTTCGGCCTTCGAAAGCTTTTCTTCCATTTTTTTAGGAGAAAATCCGCCGACTATTATCGGACTGCCGAAGCCTTCTGTCTCCGCTTCACCGCCCGCTGCTGCACCTGTATCGAATGCATCTTCTGCCACATGTGCAGTATGTACAGATGTGTTTCTTTCCTGTGCAGGCATATCTGTTCCTGCTTCTTCAGCAGCCTTCTTTCGACGCTTCTTTTTCTCCCTGTTTTCTCCAAGTGAAAAGTCGAGCTCCTGCTCTGCTCCGTTCCTGCCCGAAGCCAGATCGTCATCTTGCATATATCCCAGTATCTTTTTCTGTCTCGCGCTCACTCTCCCGCTGTGCGCATCCGGCATCGGGATATATCCCTGCATGTTATCCGCCGCATATCCTGCGGCAGGTCCCGCAGCTGCAAAGCCTGCGCCTTCATACTCCGGCTCATGGACTTCAGGATATGAAACCTGAGGTTTTTCCTTTCTCCTGGCTGCCGCACGCTCCTGCTTAGACTCATCATGTTTCGCCTTCTTTTCCCTGGCTTTTTCGAAAAACCGGGATACCGGCGTGTTCATGAGGAGAAGCAGACATATTATCACGACTACTACTGCGAATATGTAAAGCCCCGGAAGGCCTGTGAGCATCACGATGGTCTTGCCTACCATCATACCGAACACTCCGCCGTCATCCAGCGCCATGCCGTTGTTGTAATAGACCGCCATGTTCCAGAAATTCTGATTTATCACGCTTTCATCTATGAACCTTCCCGAATTGATCAGCGATATCATCAGAAAGATGATCAGCAGCAAAACTGCAGATTTTATGCCTACATGTATGGTCTTTCTCATAAACAGCAAAATGCCGTATATTATAAAATAATACGGCAGTATGTATGCGGCAAATCCAAACAGACCTTTGAAAAAGTGCGACAGCGACATCCCTATTGCTCCTGCCGCCGAAGTCTGGAACGCTATGATGAAGAAAATACCTACAGCGATCAGAATGATGGATACTATCTCATCCCTCACTCTGCTGTCGATCCTCCGTTCATCTGCCTCCGCAGCCTTCTTCCTGCCGGCAGCCGATGTCTTTGAGGATGATGAGCTGCTCCTGCTTTTTGTCCCCCCGGACGTAGATCTCTTCTGCTGTCGTTTTTTTTCAGTCATCCTTTTACCTCTGTAAACAAGTGATTTTATCTTCTAGGCGAATATAAGCGCATAGACTATAACTGCTATACCCAGAGCCCATGTATATATCGAAAATCCGATCAGGTTTTTGTTCGAAACAAGCTTTATCATCGCTTTGATCGCAAACAGACCTGAAATGGCAGCAACTACCACACCTGCGATGACCGGACCTACGAGTGATATGTCCAGTCCTTCTCTGAACGCATCGGGCGCTTCAAGTATCACTGAACCGAGTATCGACGGGATCGATATGAGAAATGCGAATTTAACTGCGAATTCCCTGTTGAGACCCGATATCAGACCTCCGAAAAGAGTCGATCCCGATCTGGAAACTCCCGGGCATATCGCAACACCCTGCATGAATCCCACGAACAAAGCGTGTCTGAACTTCATTTCTTTTACAGTTTTATTGCTCTTTCCCATCCTTTCGGCGATCACGAGTATCGTACCTGTAATTAGCAGACCTATGCCGATCGCTACGAGTGAAAGATACATCGCATTGAACAGATCATTGAACAGCAGACCTATCACTGCCGTCGGTATCGTAGCGACGATTATCATGAAGCCGAGACGTCTCGTCGGATTGGCATTTATCCTGAGTCCTTTTCCTGTAAAAATATCCTTTATCACTGCTCCGAGCTCTTTTATCAGATCAACGATGTCCTTCCAGTAAACTATGAAGACCGATACCAGAGTACCGAAATGCAGAAGCACTGCAAAAGGAAGCACATTATCCGCATTTATGCCGAAAAAGTACTGCAGAAGCGCCAGATGTCCCGAGCTGCTGATAGGTAAAAACTCCGAAAGCCCCTGTGCCAGTCCCAGAATCACCGCCTGAATGTAAGTCATGTTTAGTTCCTCCCTGAAATTGTACTTTAAAATGATCCAAGTGCATACTGAAGCAGACGCCCCGGCCGATCCGCCCGATCCATCTGTTTCAATAAACACTTCCCTGCGGCAACGCCGCTTATTATCCAAGTGTTATTTATTATAACAGACAAGCTCGTCGCAGTCTGTTTCAATAAACACTTCCTTGCGGCAACGCCGCATATCATCTAAGTGTTTATTATAACATATCCCTTCCGCAATTAATATGTGTTTTTTGTGTGCAGCATGATGCCAAGCGGCATCGCAGCATGATACGGAGCAACATTGTAAAACACTGTCACACAATCCGTATTACCACCACTCCTTCGCACACCGAAGCACTGCATCTTTACACAAGGCCTATGCGCATTTTTTGTGGTTTTCAACTAAAAATCCGAACATTTTTATGTTTTTTGTTAAAGTATTAATTATAAGAAATCCCTTCTTATCCCTTTACACAGGGGTGCCTGAGGTAGTATAATCGTTGATAAAGCATATGTTGCACGCATTATGACGCGATCATCATCCGATGCATATGCATAGAATAATTATACAGAATATAATAAAAATCAACAATACATTTAGGAGGTCACAATTATTATGAAGAGAAAACCCAATATTGCAGTCGTGGGAGCTACCGGAGTAGTCGGTTCCACATTTTTAAAGGTTCTGGAAGAGAGAGATTTCCCTTTCGAGAACATTTACATGATGGCATCTGCTAAATCAGCAGGCAAAAAGCTGACCTTCAAGGGGAAAGAATACACAGTCGAAGAGCTTACAGAGCATTCATTCGACAAGCCGATCGACATCGCACTTTTCTCAGCCGGTGGCTCAACAAGTGAAAAATTCGCACCTATCGCAGCAGCCAAAGGCGTTACCGTTGTAGACAACAGCAGCCAGTGGAGAATGGACAAGGAAGTTCCTCTCGTAGTCCCTGAAGTAAACCCTGAAGATATCAAATGGAACAAGGGGATCATCGCAAACCCTAACTGCTCGACTATCCAGGCTATGGTAGCTCTGAAACCTCTCCAGGACAAATACGGCATCAAGAGAGTCGTTTACTCGACTTATCAGGCTGTTTCAGGCTCAGGTGTAAAGGGCATCAATGATCTGAAGAACGGTCTTGCAGGAAAAGAGGATGAGCTTCAGGCTTACGCACATCCTATCGCAGGAAACTGTCTGCCTCATATCGATGTGTTCACAGACAACGGATATACAAAAGAAGAAATGAAAATGATCAACGAGACTCACAAGATCCTCGGCGATGACAATATCAGAGTAACTGCAACTACAGTTCGTGTGCCGGTATTCGATTCACACAGCGAATCCATCAACATCGAACTGGAGAAGCCGTTCGAGCTCGAAGACATCTTCGAACTGTTCAAGAACTCGCCTGGAATCGTAGTTCAGGATGACATCGAACACGATGTATACCCTCTCGCAAGAGACGCTGCAGGTACAGACGAAGTTTACATCGGCCGTATCAGAAGAGACTTCTCAGTTGACAACGGACTCAACATCTGGGTAGTTGCAGACAACATCAGAAAGGGCGCTGCAACAAACGCTATCCAGATCGCAGAACAGCTCCTCAAGGACATGGACGACTAATCAGCTGCAGCTAGGCCTGAGCACTTAACACGCCGCAAGCCGCTGCGCGTCCTGCCTATGACAGCTGCAGCACCTGCCCGGAGAACGCTTGAGGCTTTTGCAGATTTGAGACTTTTATAAAAACAACGGACTGCATACGGAAGATCAGATAAAGATCTCCGCTCCGCAGTCCGTTTTTCATTGCATATTATTGCTGCACATTTATAGACATCTGCGTCAAATCGTTACGCCCTGAACGCAACCCTGAACACGGTCTTCCCGTCAGCGGAAGCCGCACTTATCTGCCCGCCGTGACTTTCCACTATATTCTTCGCTATCGCAAGGCCGAGACCGAACCTGCCTTCGCTCCTGTTCCTCGATTCATCTGCACGATAAAAACGCTCGAATATCTTTTCCTCATCGCCTGTCTTTTCGCATCTGAGCTTCGACTTCGCCGTATCGAGCTGCAGGTCCCCGTACTCCAGACGATCGCTGTTTTTGAATTCAGAAGGGTCGCGGAGCTGTATGTTTACTCTCGCCATCAGCTCATCCATATGGAAAGGCTTGGTGATGTAGTCGTTCGCGCCGTGTTCGAGACCGTTGAGCTTGTCCTCCAGCATCGACCTCGCAGTCAACATTATCACCTTGCTCGCGATCTTTGCTTTCCTTATCTCTCTCAGTATCTCGAACCCGTTTTTCCCCGGCAGCATCACATCGAGTATTATAAGATCGTATATGCCGGTCATCGCATTGTAAAGACCCTCGTCTCCGTCATAGCAGACATCTGTCGTGAAATTTTCCTTTTTGAGTTTTGCGGCTGTCACATCAGCCAGATTCTTTTCATCTTCTACAATCAAAATACGCATAATAATCACCGTGATAAAAATAACTTACATTTATTAAATCAACCTTAAATACAGCCTATTTTAACATTTTTGCAAAAAAGTTTTCGCGTTTAATGTTCATTTAAGGAAGAAAAGTTATCATGCTCTGCGATGAAAGAAAACAGACACGAAGTTCTAATGAGAAAGGAGTTCAAACGATATGAAAAGATTATTCGCTAAACGGTATATAAAAAACACGCTGGCCGTGCTGCTGATCGCGGCGATGTGCGGCTGTGCGTTTTTCACGATGAAATATGCTCAGTCCCATGTGATCAGCGGTCCTGACACGATCATGACACAGTCATCAGAAGGCAGCAGTCAGCCGTCCGGAAACCAGCAGAGCAACGATCCACAGAGCGGTCAGCCCGGAGGCGATGCTCAGAACGACCAGAACGCAAGCGATCAGAATGGTCAGGGTGATCAGAACGGCCAAGGCGGAACACCTCCTGACATGAACGCTTCAGGATCATCATCGGCACTGCCGATCGGATACTACTTCGTTTTCGGCGCTGAAGGCATCATCCTCGCCGCCGGAGTGATGTATCTGATAATGACACGAGGAGGAAAGAAATCAATAAAGGAGCTAGCTATGAACAGAGATAAGATAACGATATTCATACTGTCAGCAGTACTGCTGGCATCAGCATTCACATTCTCATGCAGCGGCATAACAGGCAGCGTATTCATAAGCAGCGCAGCGGAGACCGGTCAGATGGGAGGCCCCGGCGGCCAGTCAGCAGGTACTGCATCATATTCGGCAGTAAAAGAGATAACATCAGACGAAACCATAAAAGTCGAGACATATAGCTCGGAAAACTCAGACGAGAACGCAGTCCTCGCAACAGGCAGCATCACTGCACAGCTTTCCGATACGACGATAACCAAGACCGGTGATTCAGACGAAGGCGACACCAGCAACTTCTACGGCAATAACTCCGGCATCACTGCAAAAGACGGCGCTGCCCTGACGCTCAAAAATATGAAGATAACTACCGATGCCAGCGGCGCCAACGGAGTATTCAGCTACGGAGGCTCTGCGACTACCAACAATTCTTCCGGCGACGGCACATCAGTCACGATAAGCGATTCTGAGATCACGACTACAGGTGATAATGCAGGCGGCATCATGACGACAGGCGGCGGCACTTACACGACTACAGGTATCGGCTCCCCCTTCCGTATATTCCACGGCCGACATCATCGTAAGCAATGCCAAGCTCGTCGCAAAGGCTTCCGAGGGCATCGTGATCGAAGGAAAGAACTCGGTTACTTTGAACGACTGCACTCTCACGGACAGCAACACTGAACTGAACGGACAGTCGACTACTTACAAGAATATATTCCTCTACCAGTCGATGAGCGGCGATGCCGCCGACGGCAATGCGGAATTCACGGCAGCAGACAGCAAGATAACGACGAAAAAAGGCTACACGCTGTACGTGACAAACACGACAGCGACTATCAACCTGGAAAACAACACTATAAAGAACACAGACAGCGAAGGCAACTTCCTCAGAGCCCAGGCCGATTCATGGGGAAATTCGGGATCAAACGACGGTGACGTCACCCTAGTGATGACAAAGCAGAAGGCCACTGGCAAAATCGTGAGCGACTCGATCTCGACTCTCGATATGACCATGAAATCCGGCTCATACTACGAAGGAACGATCAACGGCGACAACAGCGGCAAATCGATAAAGCTGACGCTCGACAAGAAATCCAAGATCAAGCTCACCGGCGACAGCTATGTTACTAGCCTTGACGACGCTGACACAGACTACAGCAACATCGACTTCAACGGATATACACTGTATGTTGACGGTGAAGCGATAAACTAAATATAGCAGACGCAACCTCAAAAAAATGCAAGCGCCGATAAGCGCCAAATCAAATAGCCTGCTATGGTATTTTGATCTTACCATAGCAGGCTAGCGCAAATGTCATCAATTAAGATGGTCAAACCGAGCATGGACTTATAGCCAGCATTGATTTTCATTGATCTGCTGAACGAAAATGCGTCCTTGATTTTCTTCATCTTTAGTCTGATGATATTTGAAAATCATATTATTTTCATTTAATGCTCCCAGGATTTCTATCTTTCCTGTAATGTGCGACATAACAAAGCGAAAACATTTTCCCATCCCGCTCTGCATATTTTTTGCAGCCTCAGTGATCTCATATCCTTTTCTCAATGGTATCTGAAAATGATTCATGACACCTGTCACCGGGCGACACTGGAAAACATAATAAGGGATCACGCCTATAGCTGTAAGCTTCTTTATCAGATTACCCAGAATATAGCTGTCATCATTTATTCCTTTAAGAAGCACTGTCTGGTTCTTGACCAGTATATTTATATCTAACAGTTGCTCGACTGCTTCCGCGGACTGTTGAGTGATTTCTCGTGGATGATTGAATTGTGTCACTATGTTTATTATCTTTTTCTTATTATATTTACATAAAATATCTCTGAGTTCCAGATCTGCTGTTATTCTCTGCGGGAATACAACCGGTATTCTGGTCCCAAACCGTATCAGATCCAGGTGAGGTATGGCACTAAGTTCCTTAAGATATTCCTCTATGAGTTCATTGCTGTTCATAAAAGCATCACCGCCACTGATCAAGACATTTGATATTTCCGTATGCTCATTGAGATAGTCAACGATAGCTTTAAGTTCTTTTGAAGTTTCTTTTTCCGATATCCCTACCATTCTTCGCCTGAAACAATGCCTGCAATACATCGCACATCGGTTATTAGACAATATCAGCGCCGTTGCTTTATACTTATGCTGCAGTCCCGGTAAAACCGTATTATCCTTTTCACCACTGGTGTCAAAGCTTCCAACGGTATCTAACTCTTCCACCGAAGGTATGCAGAGCTTTCGTATAGGATCTGCTTCATCATCTATGTCTATCAAAGAAAAATAATACGGATTTACAAACATCGGATACATTTCCTGTATTTTTTTCAACATTTCCGTTTCTTTATCAGAAAACCCAAACAATGTTTTTACCTGTTGAATATCCGTACATCCTTGAACTAAGTTTTTTTCCAATCCTCTATCCATTTACATCACCTGCCAAATACTTTTTATTACTTTATATCATTCCTCGCTTTTCAACACCGGCTTCTTCCGGAATTTCCATGTTTTTTGATGCTGTACCGGAAAGCCTTTTCGATACGCAGCACTATATTTTATATATTAATATACCATAAAAAAATATATTGTAAATAATCATTTGTTTATAATTTTCGTAATATTTTGTCGCTTTATTTTTGTAGATAATATGACAGCAACTGTTTTCAGCCTGGTCGAGACTGCAAAAGCCAGCAGTCTTGATCCATTCAAATACTTTCTCCTTCCATTTGCATCATCAGTTTCCATTCCCCAGCGCCTTTGATATTTCCTTAAACTTTCCGTTTTTCTGATATTCCTGTATTTTATTTTCACTAAATGACAATACAACCATTTCGACATCATTATTGCTTATCACACCATGGTGATTGCACATTACAAGATTATATGTTTTGCCAGAAACATGATATGCATCGATTTCACTATATCTCCCTTTATCTATGCCATTTAAATCAAGGCTGTCATACGCATATAAATCACCCAGACCCAAAACATGACCAAACTCATGTTTTGCAATATCCTGTATTTCATCATAGTCATTTAATCTTACATCTCGGTTACGTATATAAATAGCCTTTCGAGAAGTTACCGACCATTTTCTAGCACCTGTAAATGCAAAACCTTCTGAGTTATCCAGTAAATTTTTGCCTTTTTTAGAACTTAGCTTTGATGCAATATCAACAGTGTCATCACTAATCGAGAATATATAAACATTGTCATAAGCATTGTTCTTATCTGTTATCTCAATTTCAACAGCTAATTTCTGACCGCCAAAAACTTCATACATGCCCGCCCATTGTCTGAATCCGTCTAACACACTCTTTTCAAACTTTTTCTCATCTTCTACAGAATCATCCAAGTGTATAAAAATCGGATTCAAAGAAAGGTGCAGATAATTCATACCATCTTTATAGGTCAGTACAGCATCTACCGGCGTACGTATCCCTGTACGATTTATTATGATCTGCTTCCCTTCAAAATCAACCAGCGGACCTTCATTTACATTTTTTGTATTCAACGGAATATTCTTTTGATACCTATAGTAGCAAATCTGATTCAACATCAATTTAGCATTCATATTTCCCATACTTGCAGATTCAAAAAGAAAGTTCATTCCAGTCTCTTCCCTATCAAAGCCTTCTTTTAAATTAATAATTCCTTCTAGTACAAGTTTGCCTGTCAAAAACAATGCTTCATCATCGCCCTGCTCTACAAGTTCCATCAGCAGGCCTATGCCATGTACTCGCGTTTCGTTATCAAATCCTGATCCCAAAATATACATCTTCGCACGTTCTAATTTGTCTAATACATCTTTTGTTTTTTCCATTTTTTCTTTTTCCTTTAATTCTTTATCTTACCCTATATATTTAGGTAACATATTACACCTTGTGTGATAATTCAAAAATTATTTATCACACGTTTCCTTTTTGCAATTTTTATTCAAATATACTATTTCATCTTAACATATACCGCAGGCCTCACTGCGATATTAGATTGCCTGCCATCCAATCCGCTTTCTTTAATTATGCCTGATTTAGATACAAAAGGATAATTTCTTGGATAACGCTTGTCCTGACATAACCACCAAGCATACTTTCCAAGACCTTTTGTCACACCTGTTTTAATTTGAGCACATTGATTCGAATATTCACGAGCTTCATTCACAGTCAGTAAAAACGGATATCTATCCATACTGTTTTCACTCCCATTTTTCGATACAATGAAATTTTTCTCCAGTGCAGTAAAGCGCTTCATAAACTCAGTTTTCAGCCATTCATCTATGCCTTCATAAACTCCTACCTTTGCTGATGACTCCAATAACAGCAATGCGACGCCTTTCTTTACATCAATTACTATCCATTTCATTTTGACCGCTTCATCCGAATCTATTGCATCGACCCGCTTCGGTAATTCTCCAAAATCAACGATATCTCCAACCTTTGCTTCTGTAATCGGACTCTGCACTGATTTTTGAACTTTATTTACATCTATAAGTTCAAGAAGACTCCTTATATCATCTGTTTTGTCTAGTGCTTGCCGTTCTTGATTTTCCCTGGCCATTATAACATCTTCGTTTTGTCGCACATCACTGCAAACTGTCCCGGCATAGCCGCAATCTGAACATCCAAGTAACTCTTTTATACCCGCAAGAATCCGAATAAATTCCGGTACATCGGCACGGATTTCCGGAACAGCAACAATTTGACTGCTGCCAATATAAAACTTGAACCCTGAATTTAACTTCAGGTCTTCTAACTGCATTGGAAGTATCGGTTTTTTATATGTAATTGCTCTTTCTATTTCTCTCTCGACAAATTGAGACAGCTGTGATGCATTTGTAAGTAACAGCAGTACGCATGAACAATTCTCTAATGCATCATTGATCACATATGCATATCTGCTGCCTGCCGGAATATCATATGGTGCCATCCAGCAGGAAATGTTATTTTCCTTAAGCAAAAGACGAACCGAGTCCGCCATCTGCTGATTTACTGAACTATAGCTAATAAAAACATAATTCCCCTTGTTTACATCAACACTATCAATAGATGTTTTCTTGTTCATTGTTCTGCCTCCTTCGAAGTAATCTTATATATAGGATTCCGCTCCTTCTATGATAATATTGTTACAGAATCTTTCTGCATACTGCTGCATATTCTTGTCTTTAACAGTCCACCCAATCAAAGGAATTCCATGCTTTTTACATTCGGCCTCTATTTCTTCATTTTCCACATCCTCTATAGCATATGTCATGAAGTCCGGGATAACGTCATCAAAATATTTCTTTTCTTTGTGATGTTTTTTGACTTCGCTTGGAACCCCACTATATCTACCTTTTGAAAAATCCAGAGATATCTGTCCAATCGGAATCATGCAATTCTTTTTCCTTATCATTTTCAAAATACATGAATTGGCTGAATGAATTGCTATTCTCCCGCTAGAGTTTATAGAAATATGTTGTCGTATATATTTCTGCACAATCTCTACCAAACGATTTACAAGCCCGACATTCTGCTTACTAGTCTCTTCATAATCATCTGATTTAACTTCCAGAAGAACTGGTATACGTCCATGAATGTAATCTAGAAATTCATTAAGAAACATAATCTGCCTTGCCGAAATGTATCCTTTTGACTCTATTTTCTCTCTAAGCTCCAACCATGTCATGTTAGATACTTCACCTTCTCTGCAGCCCATCCATTCCGCAAGTTGCTCTTTTCGCCCCACAACAATTTTATGATCTTTTAAAACAATAAGGTCAACTTCTATAGTCGCTTTATTTTGAATACATAATGAAAAAGCATCTCGTGTATGCGGCAGTACATCTTTTGTTATTTGTGCCCTGTGTATTATCCTTTTATCTGACAGCCAACTTACGTCTGGATGTCCCTGATACATATAAGAATTTTCCTGAGCAATTCTGAAAAAGTTGAACTTAAAGAAAGAATAAAGCTCTTTTGTTTCAGGATTATTTTCCATCAGATAAAATGATGGCCTATATTTATCTTCTCCCGGCAAAGGTGCATACAGATCTATTTTCATGTGGTTATTCTCGGGATTCTCATGCTCTGTAATCATCATTCCGTACGGCAACGCAATATCAGTCAGATAAACATTCATTTGCGTCCCCAGTGTATCCACTTTCTTCAAATCATAAAACTTGTTAAGATTTCTGATTATAATCTCACTTCTATCAACTGACATACCACTGGGATACATCTTATATAATTCTGCATCTATTGCCGCTGCTGAATATGGATTAGTCAAAACAGCTTCAATCTGCACATCTCCGGATAATAAGCGAGACTGAAAGCCTTTGGTAAAATATCTGCCTGAATTATATACTCTGGCCACCGAACTTCCTACAAGAAAACTTGTTGCCGCAAAATTCATCAGCATCACTTTTTTTACATCATACATTCTTTCATAAAAGGGATAATCTGTCAGACTTTCTGTATCTCGCTTGAATTCAAGTCTAACATTTGGAGCTTTCATAAATTCCTTCACAGAACGTATACGATAATTATTTTTTATCAGCTGTTCACCAACAAGCTGCACTGTTTTCTGTTCATTATTTTTATCGTATTTGATCAGCTTACAGTGGATTAATCTATCTGCATCTTTTTTAAAACATAAGTTTATATTCCTTATCTTTTCAAGTTCAGCTTGTTTATCAAAACTTTCAAGCTCTACTACTACAAAATGCATATAAGGATTTTTTAGAGCTTCTGTAATTTCCATATATGTGATTGAATGTTTTCCCTGCCGCCTAAAATCGCTGAAGAATGTTTTATTCAAAGGAATAACAAAACATTCCACATGTTCCATCACCCTCGGAATAGTCATTTTATAATTTTCTGCTATCTCCTCCTCCGGTGAAAAATAGACATTTCCATACTTTTCTTCAAAAAAAGGATCCGAGATTAAATAATCATATAGCTTTCCCGCAAACTTTTTCCCTATAGTGTTTCCTTCCCCTTGAGACTCACCTCTGTAGCTGATAAAAATCCTATATTTCTTCTCCATATTTACAGCAGTATTTGTCACCCTAGACTCCTTTCCACGTTTAGTGCATTACTTTATTATCACAGTTCTATTGGATTGCATAAACAATTTTTTAATGTTATTGTTTTTCACAGCTTCCAGCTACTGCCGCCCGATCCTTTGGTATTTCTTCTTCTGATAATTCGTCATAACTTTTAAGGTCGTTATGCATTTTACCTAAATCATTACGGTATGGTGAATAAATGAATCCCTCTGTACGCATATATGCATTCCACCTACGATGCTCAAGCTCAGCAACCAGTTCTTCTTTATCAGGTTTCAACCGTCCCTGATCATCTATGATATCTAATATATTTTTTTTTAGCTCATTATGTATTGCTGTGGATATAGAAGAATTATAATAATATTCATACTCACTGAACTCTTTTTTCTTCTGTTTATTCTTTTCCGCACCATAGCTCGTATCATCTTCTTCATTTCCTTGATACCACTCACCATTCATATGTATTCCCAAAGCTTTCTTCTCCAGATCTGTTGTCTTTACTGAATCAATTGAGTACATTTTATTTAATGCTCCTATAAACTGGATTTTATATTTTTC
Source organism: Brotomerdimonas butyrica (assembly GCF_025567305.1). Classification (NCBI taxonomy): domain Bacteria; kingdom Bacillati; phylum Bacillota; class Clostridia; order Eubacteriales; genus Brotomerdimonas; species Brotomerdimonas butyrica. The sequence continues at coordinate 33,132 of NZ_JAOQJP010000010.1, read as the reverse complement.
TCCCTTGTAATGCTTGACATTTTCCAGCCTGCTACTGATAACGCTGTTTTTTACTACTGTCGTAATATGAGGTTTTTCATTGAATTTCTGCAACATTAAAATCCTTAAACGAACAGAGGCATTCACATTCTCACTATCGTCTCCCAAAGCAATAAATATAAAAGTGGGACAGTTTATATTTTTAACTTTTTTATCAAATGTTCCCGTATATATATCTACACCGGAATGAATATTTATATTGTACTCCGCCTCTCCTTTAATACGCTTGCCATTGTATTTTTTACTAAGCAGTTCAGGACACTCTGCCGCTATTCTGTCTTCTGCAGATTTATCCTTGTCAAAAGCATCTATGTATACATGATATCCCTCCATCTGACAAAACCAAGTCAAAGCCTTTAACATTTCTTTTCCATACCCTCCTAATCCGGCGATTAGTATATGGATATTCTTATCTCTGCCCCTGCTGGATATCGCAGAATCAAATATATATTTCTTCCCATATTCATACAGGTACTCGTTTATAAGCGACCTGCATCCATTGATCCTCCGAACTTTTACCTTTCCTTTATCCATATCCGCCAGTAAAAGCTCTCCTTCACGTTTTGTTGTAAAGACATACAGCTCTGTATTCTCCCTATTTCGAAACTCGTTTATAAGACTCATAGCCTGACGTATATTTTCTGTTTCATCATAACCTATGGCAAAGAAAGCAATCATATTTTTCCTGCTGTGTCTCCAATAATTGACCAGTCCAATATCTTTCTTGAACAAAATACTTCGCATTTCTCTTGCTTTCTGCACTAATTCATATGATATCTCTTCATTCTTTTCAAAAACGTCAGTATAAATTATTCTAGCTCTGGGATCTTTTTCTATAACACTTTCTGCAAGAACTATTGATTCATCATTCAGTTCTGAAAATACATATATATCTCTAAAATATGAGAAAAAATACGATATATATGCATGTGCATTTTTTATAAGAGACAACGCTGCACTGAATGTCAATAGCGGCGCCAGAACAAAAATAACTGCTGCCAGTATTGTATACGGAGCGGCTATGCCACCCACATTGCCAGTGATATTATTATCTATGATATCGAACTCACCATCGACAATAAACAGTCTGATTGCATTATGTATAGATATCAGAAAAGTTTTAATCCACGATAATGAATCTCCCTGAAAGATTCGTGAATAAATCGGTATAAAAAGAGTTGATGCCGATATAAATACGCTCACTATAAGTATATTCAGGGATTTGAATCTTACATTTCGGACTCTATATCTTGAAAGAAGTGTAGCAACAATGCCACTAATAAATACAAGCATTGAAATCCAATAACAAGTTATATACAACATCTGTTTCTCCTTCTTTTTTATAAATTATCTTCACTCCCATCACTGCTGACCGTGCCTGCGTAGCTGTATAGGTCAGAGTATGAGAGATCAAGATGCAAAGCGGGACGCACGGCATAAGTACCATTGTAAACAAAACTACCAGTATAGTGGACGTGTCCGTCAAAACGAACATAGACAGCATCCATACTATGCCAGCCCGGCGACCGGAGCCACCAAGTACAGTTGTTGCCATACGCTCCCATTGCCCTCGCATATGTGCTACTTTTACATCTGCGTGCCTCATCATGCGTACTACTACTTTTGACAAATCCATATGAAATAGCTCTACCTGAGTTGTAAACCTCGTTCTCAGACAAAAGGAATATTTTATCGCGGGTGTTATTGCAGCCCTCAGTACCAAGATTTATATTGTCATCATTTACCACTTCTGTGGTTTTTATTGCATTGCGCTCACTTGATATAAATGCCACATTTATGAAGTTTTTGTTGCTGTAATCTGTTCCATACGTGTTCACGTAAGAATAATACCCGTTGAGCCAGCTCCTCATCGTGCTTTTTTCCCATTTGACAGATGTCCTTGAAGTGTTATATCGTTGGTCATCAAGAGATTTGTCTGCCAGCAGAAAAGCATCAGTTCCATTAACATCAAGCACACGCCATTTGATTGGTTCATACTTGAAATACCGAACGGTATCATCACCCCATTCATAATAGCTGTTGATTCCTGGTATGACTATTTCAGAAGCTGCATCTGTCTTACTGAGACGCTTGTATTTCACTCCGTCTACAATAGCATCCCCATTTCTGTCATATACTGCACAGGTTATTTTTTTCCACAGCACACTGCTGACAACAGCATACAGATTATCATTTGATTCCAATTCACTGATACGCCTGGTATTCGTTTCACATACAACCTCTGACTGAGGATAACTGCCGAACCATATACAGTCCCAGGTTACCTTCTGTCCAGATTCCATTGATGCATCTTCTACAATTCTAGGATTACTGTACCTCGACACTGTTTCAGTTTTTTTATTGCCCCCTGCATTTTGAACAGTGGCAGTTTCATTTGCTGCCGAAAGCTGTGTTTTTTTCTTCAGTGTATCAGTTCGACCGGTAAATGCAGCTATTCCCTGCAGTGCTCTTTGGAAATTCTCATCATCTTCGTTTATTTTGGGTGTTGCGATTATCTGCTGGTTACCCAGATAGAACTGATATCCTGAGTTTAAAACAACTCTCTCCAATTCCATTGTAATTATAGGCTTTCCATTTGCCACAGCACGCTCAACCTCTTTTTCCACAAAAATAGACTCCTGTGAGGCATTGGTAAACAGCAAAACAAGACAAGCCGCATCTTTAATGGCATCATTTATAACATATGCGTATTTTGTTCCTGCAGGTATGTCATATGGCGCCATCCAGCAGGAAATATCATTATTTAAAAAAATGCTTCTTATCGCATTTGCTTTTTCCTGATCTTTTGAACTATAGCTTATAAATGCATATCCCATATCAACATCGTTCCTTCCCATTCTGCTTTATTCATCTACAATCAAATCCATGCAAAGAAAGCTCTCGTAAAACATCTATTTCACACCCGTAGCTAATAAGATTTTCTTATCTCATACCCAAGCTTTACAATAAGTTTCAATGTTTCCAATGCTGTGTTGCGATCGTACTCTTTTTCATCCTCAGGCAACTCATTGTAGGCTACCATCTGTGGAGTAGTTTTCTTTTCAATATCCTTAACCGGACCATATGTCCATCCTTCTGCAATGCGCCCGACCGCCCAAACATCATGGACATTTTCTGCAATCTTCTCAGTAAGTGACAGTAATTCTTCCGGAAGAACAACATCTGAAGTATCGACCGGAATCGGATTATACTTATTTTCTGACATAAAGACTCCTTTCTGTGTCAAGCATTTAGCCATTATATTCCTGATTAGCTTTTTACAAATTATCTTCACTCCAAAAATTGCATACGGTACCCGCATAGCTGTAGAAATCAGAACACGACAGATCAAGATGCAAAGCAGGTCGTATTGCAACGCCACTACAGTCGACATAAAACGCATCATATACACCTCCGTCATAATTGACAAATGCAGTATGATCAGTAATGCCCTGTGAACGGAGCCACCACCAGTAATACCCTACGCCAAAGTCCTCTTCATCACCATACATTGCTGTTACGAATGCACTGCCTTCACAGGCGCGGGCATAAGATGTATCGCAGAACTCTTCAAACCCGTATGAAACGGCTGTATCAGAGTTGCAAACTTCATTTTCCGATAGCAGAAATATCTTATCCCCGGTATGATCAGTATCATTAATCACTTTTGTAGTTTTTATCGCACTACATTCGCCGGATGTGAATGCATGGTTTATAAAATTCAGTTTTGTATAATCCTCAGCATTGCCATTGAAAGAGCTGTCATATCCATTAAGCCAGCTCCTCATGGTGCATGTCTCCCATGTCACACTTTCTCTTGTCATGTGATAGCGCTGAGCGTCTACAGCCTTTTCCGACAACAACAAAGCATCATTCCCATTGACATTCAGTATGCGCCATTTAATGGGCTCGTACATGAAATACTGGTCAGTATCTTTACCATCTCCAATACAATTGTTGTCTCCATCTTCCAAACCATTGATGTCAACCGTTCTTAAACGTCTGTACTTAATACCATCCACAACAGCATCACCGCTCTCGTCATATGCGGCACCGATTATCTTATTCCACTGCGCACTGCTGACAGTAACATACTGTTTATCATAATCACTGTCGTTCAGTTCATTAATACGCAAGGTATCTGTTTCGCATACAACTTCGGACTGAGGGTAATTTCCGAACCATATGCAGTCCCAGGTCACTCTCTGTCCTGAATCGATTGATGCATCTTCTACGATCCTAGGACTCTTCAGAGCAGGCATTACTTCAAGTTTCTCATGTTTCATCTTATTCTTATCCATTACATTCTCCTTCGTGTATTTCTCTAACTGATTTTGAAAACTCTTATTACTAGTTTTATTGCTTTTTTATAAATTATCTTCACTCCCATCACTGCTGACCGTCCCTGCGTAGCTGTATAGGTCAGAGTATGAGAGATCAAGATGCAAAGCGGGACGCACGGCGAGATCCGTAGCGTAGGCAAAGGGATTAAAGCGGTCATGAATGTAGCCGTCATAGTCAACGTAAGCAGCAATATGGCTAGAGGCGCCAGGCGACCGGAGCCACCAAGTACAATTGCTACCATACGCTCCCATTGCCTTTACATATGTGCTGCTTTTGCATCTGCGTGCCTCATCATATGTACTGCTACTTTTGACAAATCCATATGAAATAGCTGTACTTGAATTGTAAACCTCGTTCTCCGACAAAAGGAATATTTTATCGCTGGTATTATTGCCGCCCTCTGTACCATAACTTATATTGTCATCATTTACCACTTCTGTGGTTTTTATTGCACTACGCTCGCTCGATGTGAATGCATAGTTTATAAAATTGAGATTAGTATAATCCCTGCTACTGCTATTGTACAAACTGTCATATCCATTGAGCCAGCTCCTCATGGTACATGTCTCCCATGTCACACTTGCATCTGTGTTACTATATTTCTGGTCATCCAAAGCCTTATCTGCAATCAGCAAAGCATTAGTTCCATTAATATCAAGTACACGCCATTTGATTGGTTCATACTTGAAATACCGAACGGTATCATCACCCCATTCATAATAGGTGCTACCTTCGGATGTGTCATAAACTGCATCTGTCTTACTGAGACGTTTGTATTTTACTCCGTCTACAATAGTCTCATCATTTCTGTCGTATGCTGCACCGGTTATTTTCTTCCACAGCACACTGCTGACAACAGCATACTGATTATCATATACGTCACTTGATTCCAATTCAATAACGCGCCTCCCACTACTCATTCCGCCCAGCACCTCCGACTGAGGATAGCTGCCGAACCATATACAGTCCCAGGTTACCTTCTGTCCAGATTTCATTGATGCATCTTCTACAATTCTAGGATTACTGCACCTCGACACTGTTTCATGTTTTTTATTGCCCCCTGCGTTTTGAACGGTGGCAGTTTCGTTTGCTGCCGAAAACTGTGTTTTTTCCTTCAGTGTATCAGTCCGACCGGTAAATGCAGCTATTCCCTGCAGTGCTCTTTGAAAATTCTCATCATCTTCATTTATTTTGGGTGTTGCAATTATCTGCTGATTGCCCAGATAAAACTGATATCCTGAGTTTAAAACAACTCTCTCCAATTCCATTGTAATTATAGGCTTTCCGTTTGCCACAGCACGCTCAACCTCTTTTTCTACAAAAATGGACTCCTGTGAGGCATTGGTAAACAGCAAAACAAGACAAGCCGCATCTTTAATAGCATCATTTATAACAAATGCGTATTTTGTTCCTGCAGGTATGTCATATGGCGCCATCCAGCAGGAAATATTATTATTCAAAAAAATGCTTCTTATCGCATTTGCTTTTTCCTGATCTTTTGAACTATAGCTTATAAATGCATATCCCATATCAACATCGTTCCTTCCCATTCTGTTTCATGAATCACATTCCTCCACTCATGCTACAATTCTTATTTCTTATCCGAGTTTTTTTATTCCAGTATCTAAAATCCCTTTCGCCAATCATTTGGCACAGATAATGTCCACTTACTCTATTTATCAGAGTTTCTAAAATCAACTTCATATGATTTTTTCCATTCATCATAATCCACATGATTTTTTTCAGGCAGTTTATAGATTTCTACTTTATCTTTCCCATCAGGAGCCTTTGCAAAGAAAATTTTTGTACCGGCTTTATTTTTCGTAAAGTGTTTTGTCCACGGCGGGATAAAAACAAAATCACCTTTTCTAGCGATATATTGTTTTCCGCTTCCTAAATCCAGTATTTTCTGTTCTCCCTGTAAAATAATATAATGCTCTGCTGTTGTTTCATGATAATGCGGCGTATCTACACTAAATTGTTTATAATGTGACATGCCTGTTTCTAAATAGCTGAATTTATTTCTTATATTACCCCTTTCGAATAAACGGCTCCCTGTGAAGTACTGTCTGTACTGCTGTTTTAAACTTTCGGAAATCTGTTCTTTCGTAAAAATATGCACATTTTCTTCCTGGATCGCTATATTAGGATTATAATCATTTGAATGATCCGAAATAGCTCGCAATTGATTTGAAAAGAATTCAAACTCATTATGTTGATATTTATCTGCTATAATCATTGTCCGGTGATGTGCATTTACATCTAGTAAAGGTGAGTACAAATCTATTTTTATATGGTTCAAATGTGTATAACCTTCTTTATATTCCACTTTAAGAATAGAATATGGTAAAGAAAGATCAGTTACTTTACAAATAAAGCCCTGCTTCCATCGCTCCCTAAAAATACCATTCTCTGCATCTGAATCAAAGCACTTATGCAACTTTTGTAAAGAGTCGTAAAATGTATGCTTATTTATATTGCCAATTTTCTGATGTGTGATAGCTTCCCCTGCTGCTTTGGAATTAGGGTCCGTTATAATTAATTCTAAATTAAAATGAATATCTTCATTTAAAAGAAGATTAATTGCATCACTTAATCTTCTTGCAGTACGTCTACTTACATTCGTAACTGCCCCTGGATTTAAAATAGATCCTGCCGTATAACAACACATCGTAATTTTTTTCACTATATAATTCCCGTTTTCATCCACAGATAAAAATCGATTCATATCATCTATATGATGTTCAAAATACTCGCGTGAATACCAAATTCCAGTGTGGCGTCGATTAAAATTATCAATCAAATACATTGCTGGCAATCGATTTTTTAACCAATCATAAACTTCATGAAATATATCATCATCTTTTTCTTTAACAGCCCTAAAATGAGGTCTATTTGCAAACAGTTCGTGCAATTCTGCTTCTGCCCCCAACGGATCATTTCCATACATTAAAACTTTTGCGTCCTGCACTGAAACATCATGCTGCGTCTGAGTCAATGCATAAAAAGCATCAATTTCATAAGAAAGATCATAATGCTCAACCTTATTAATTTTACCGTCCTCATCGCGCGCAATATGATCATTACAGACCAAAAGGAAGGTCTTAGACTGCATTACCGCCAGATAATTCGCCTTATAGGCATCTCCAGGATATCGTGGAAAGAAAAATACACTATACCCTTTTGATTCAAGAAAGTCACACAACTGTTCAGCCTTACTGCAACTCCCATTTGAATCATATGTACCATGATATGCAATAAAAATGTCGTAATTTCTTTCTGCTATTCTACCCATTGATATTCCTCCCTGGATTTCAATAATAAATTTGTTTGCTGATTGTTGAATTTTAAACAGTTTTCTTTCTGAAACCTCAGCAGTAACATATATTCCTGTGCCAGGCTTTCAGTCATATATTTTCCAGGCGTTCTGCTTATCTATCTTCTTCATCTACTGCAAGCCTGATTTTTCTCCCGCGAAAACCTGCTCAATTTCATTCGGAACAGCCTGAACAGTTTTCCAGTCTCCACCTTCATGCCATGTCAAATTTTTTGATTGCATATAAGCTTTAACATCTTGCTGATGAATTCCCATTCGCTCTGCCATTGCATTATTTGCTGCATTCTCTATTCCACCATAAATTCTTATATCAGAACGTTTCAGAGTTATATTGCTATCTATGCTTTTTTCTGCACGCGTTTTTCGCCGTTTCCCATTTTCTTTTAAGAATCTGTTCATATCCTGAGGATCAAAGTTTTGTTCAAAAGGGCTGAGATCCGCTTCTCTATGGGTGTATGAAACTTTATCAGTGCCATACTTTTCCTTCATATGATATTTGAATTCCTTTCCTGTATAGGCTATTTCCTTTTCCTGTGCTTTGTCAAAAATATGCAGGACTGCATCATCACGTACACGACAATCACAATTTCCTTTTTTTTCTGAAACATCCCATTCCACATTTTTTTCTGATGGTAACCTATGCTGCAAAATTCTCAAGTTCAGTATTTCCTGAGGATTCTTTGTTTCTCCCCCTTTTCCCTCTCGAACTGCATCAGTCCTCTTCTCCGGAAGTTCCAAAGTATTCTTAAGTTCAAGCTTTTTTTCAAAATTTTTTGCATGACCCGAAAACATTTGTTTTTTTAAATTCTGATTTTTCTTTTTAATATTTTGATAATCAGGTCCTTTCATAATAGTTGACCGTAAATTATTTTCCGGCAGTTCGTTAACTGAAATAATTCTCTGAGGTCCTGATTTTGACCCTTCTGTAAGGCTCTTATGCAGCACCTGAAAGTCTTTTTCTGTTCCAATTCCTCCCGTATGCGAAAACACTTGATGAATATCACTGGGTATCGCCTCCAAATGCTTCCTGTCACCACATTCATGCCAGGTAAGATTTTTGTCTTTCATATATGCTTGTACATCATTGGGTAATATCCCCAGTGCATCTGCAATTTTCTCATTTGCATTCTTAAAATTAATATCACGATCTACGCTCATACGCTCAACTTCGACATGCCCGTCAATACTCCCTGTTTCGGAGCATCTTCGCCCACTGCCGGTTGAGATCAAAAACTCATTCAGTGACTGTGAATCAAAATTATGTTCAAACGGCCGAAAATCCGCCTCTCTGTAAAAATAATTTACTTTATCCGTACCATACCGTTCCACCATGCTTTGATTGAACTCCGCCCCAGTACAATGGAGATATTCCTGATTCTTTTTATCATATATTTTTAGCGCTGCATCATTTCGAACACGGCAGGCACAATTGCCCTTCTGCTCAGAGTTTTCCCACTCGACTTTATTCTCTGGGATATGCTGTGCAGAAACTTCCCGATGTAGCATATCGCGAAGTTTTCCTCCTGTAAATTCTCCGCCCTGTTCATTATTTGTTTCTTGTACTTTACAAGAGGACTCCACCGCATTATCTAAATCTGCAACATTCCGTTCAATTTTCATACAGATTCCTCCTACCAAAGCAACCATGTCAATACTACAGATGCTGCCATCAATAATATCGCCCAGCTAATATCATTTCTATTTTTAAAAATGGCAATAGCGCCTCCTATCAAAGCGCCCGCCACTGCAAGCAATGAGCAAATCGGTCCTAAGTTAAAAATCCCTGCAATAAATGTAAACACAAAAGAAATTGCAGCAATACTAAGCCATGCATGTGTTTCACGATCTAACGTACTTTTTACTTTTACAGTACATGTGGCAGAACACTCACCTTCAACCGTTCTGCAGGTCAAAACGCATCCATTTTCATTTACTCGCTTTGCATGAATCTTTTCCAAGCCATGATCATAAATGACTACTGCTACTGATTCGTCACTGGAATCCCATTCATACGTCTTATTAGAGCAATTTTCCGGCAGCACTCTGACTGTCACATCAACAGATTCATTGACATAACAATCTATTTCACTTGGAATAATTACAATCTCTGAAGCCTGAGGCAAAACATGAATAACAGCACTAGTACTAATCTGATCGACCCTTGCTGTAATCGTACATTCACCTGCTCCGACAGCCATAATCTTCCCGTCAGAATCTAAATGCAAAACACTGTCATCACTAACTTCCAACTGAACGGAATCTCGATTGTCTGCATCTGAAGGAACAGTCATTAGCTTTATCTCCTGTGTCTGATCTATATGCATAACCATATCCCGTATTTTCAGATGAATTTCTCTAACGGAATCGTCTCGATAAACCCTGATATTTTTCTTCGCAAATGGTATCTTATCCGCTCCCTGATAAAAACTTACCGTTGCTGTTCCTCGACGTCCTGTTATTAGGCTGCCCTCTCTAATATCAACAACTTCAATATTGCTTGAAGTAATATGTATGGATGGCTTCACCCCATTGTCTGGTGTCACTGAATATTGTGGAGTACATCGAGTTCCCATTTTCAGATTCATGACATCTGGCAAATCAACGTCTACTATCGAATCTATTGCCAATGCCATATTAACAGCTTTGATTTCCTCAGTTTTCATATCAGGAATCACTTTATCTATCTTCATTCGAATATTTTTAATAGTCGGCAAAACTCCTAAATATGTAACTAATCTGTTTAATTCTTTAAGCTTATTTTCTATTGGTAAATGCCATATATACTTATCACCACTCCATTCCAGGTGCTCTTCTTCTCCCAGAACTAATATAAATTGCGCCCGACTAGCATTGCTAATCACATTACTTAAAACATCCTCATTTTCCAGAATGCATACCTGCGCCTCCTCCAGCTTTACATTTTCTAAAAAGTCAAATCCCAAGATATTTTCATCAAAAGAAAAAACTTTAACGAATACTTTGCACACCTCTACAGATACATTATATTTCTTTGCAATATTAGAGAGTATTTTATACCTTTCATCAGTCCTCATATTCAAAGGGTACTCTTTGATCTCAATACCATGACAGTCATCACAGTTATTTGCAAGTAAACGCAACATACGAATTTCGAGTTCTTCCCCACTGACTGTGATAGTAAATTCATCATTTAATTCATCTTCCACAGTTGCAAAAAATTCATGTGCCCAATCTAAGAATGAAGTATCAGTGTAATTATTTAATGCACTAAAATGAGCAATCGCATTTCCATCAATTGAAACTGTATTGATCCCTTTATAAAAATTTGTTTTCAGTTCTAAATCTCTCATTTTTAATTACACTTCTCCAAATAGTATTTCAAAAATTTTTTCATACACTGCTGTTTTATTTTTGATACATTGTGCAAGAATTAAGCTATCTATAACATTTTGCATATAATTATCCGGCAGTTCCAAATATGATCTTAATGCATTGTCAAAATGATCTCGCCATGCATATATATACTCTCTGTTTTGTATCTTATCTAATAAATTTCTCTCTTCATTTTTAAAAAGTTCTTCTGCCCCGGAAAGATGTAAAAGCAGTATGCAAAATGTTTGCAAGGACGCATCTTGTTGGACTTTTTCTTCAAACTCCATAATCTGCAATAAATACTCTCTCTTTTTCCACTTTGAGATATCCATTCCCTCTACAATTTGTTTTAGTGGTTCCCGTTCCAGCCACACCGTTTTCGCATCACAATTATCTGCATACTGATCCATCAATTCGATAATTAGTTTTGAATTCAATAGTCTCAACTTTTCATATGAATCGGGTTGAATCATCATTTCATAAGATTCTGTAAATCGATCAATTTGTGTCAAAACGGCTTCCAGCCAGTTATTTTGCATCAATACGGCAACACCTGTTTGCAGCTTAGAAAGTTCTTTTATTTGTTCATCTTTCAAGCCAACCGCACTACCTGCCACATCTGCATCCTCTTTATCCGGCAATCGCATTAAAATTTTAGTATTTGTATTTTTTATAGCTGCACTATCTACTGCCGTTGGAGATTGATCTACGATTATAAATCCTTCTCCATACGTTCTCATTTCTGCGATACTGCTGCAAAGCATTTCCACAGATTTTTGCACTACATTACTCCCTTCCTGACTTGGCTGCACTCGTTTTAGCAGATTATGCGCTTCTTCTAATACCGTAATATGCTGCAACTCACGGTTTGCTCCTTCAGCGTGAGACATACGATATTCCGAAAGCTTCAAGACCAGCAGCCCCATGATCAAAGACTTTGTTTCCGACGAACCCACACGGCTTAAGTCTACAATTGTATTTTGATCAAAAATAAATTCATCAGACAAGTCATATGTATCACAAAATATTTGTCCTGAAATGCCATTTGTTAAAGAATTTACACGTGTCACCAGTGCACCGATATAATCACCCTTTGTCTCCGATGAATATCCTGACTGCTGTATGAGCCGCGGTAATGTATCCATCAAATCATGGAATGTAGGATATTCTACCGGACCATCCTTAACATATACCGAATGTAACAAATCCCATCCTTTATCTATATAGATCTGTTCGATCGCATCCTTTAAAATAGCCGGCATTGCAGCATACATTTCCCAGCAGTTATTAAAAATTTCAATTAAACGATCTAAATGCTCCAATACATGAATGTTTGAAGCAAAACGGAACGGATTCAATTTTAACATCTGACCGATCAACGGATTTGTAGTAAGGACGTTAATTCCTTCTACGCTGCCGAATACGCTTTTATACTCACCTTTTGCCGGTTCCACTACCAAAAAAGGAATCTTTTCTTTCATAAATTTCTCTAGCAGGCAGTACACTGTATTTGATTTTCCACAACCTGTGGATCCTGTAATAAAACAGTGTGATGCAAAACTTTTCATATCTAACTCTACGGGCGTTGCTTCTACTTTTCCCATATGAAAAACCTGCCCCACACGAAAGCTTTTATGGCCGGAGATTTTCTTTTGTACAAAAATATTTCGCCCGAATTCTGCCATATGGCTTACATTCAGACCAGTCACAGATTTCTGAGGCAACCCCATAAATAGAGGAAGCTCTTTTCCGCTGATATAGCTTCCCGGCGTTACGATTTGAGGAAGAAAATCTCCAATCGCTTCCGTTTGAATCATTGGATGCATTCCATATCGTATATATTCCAAAATATCCAGTGCTTTGTCACCATTCCATACGTTAATAAATGAATTTTCTACACCTGTATGATCACCCGCCATCAATGCCTTATATGCATTGGCTGCAACAACAGAAGTCTGAATATCTTCTGCTGCAAAATATGCTGCACATTCCCACAATCCATATGCTTCACAATTTTTCAAACGTTTTAAATTTTCATCAATCTTCTCTCCAATACAACTAATGGATTTGTTATGGAATTCAACTGTCAAGGTGCGAGAATTCCCTGCGGTTTCTGATTCACCGTAATTGGTTCCCGATCCTTCAGATTCAGATGATCCTTCTGTCACTGCTTTTGACCATGAATATCCAGATGAATACCCTTGAGATTCTCCCCAGCTTTTTCCGTGATTTATTCCCATTCCCGGCAAACCAATATTATTGCCTTTATTCGTGCCAAAGCTTATCCCGCGATTTTGACCATAATTCTTCCCAGTAGTATTTGCAATACTGTTATTGATTGAAGCAGAAAAATTTTTAAACATCCCTTTTGAAACAGCTTTACTGTAATTTTCGCCATGAGCTAAAGTTGTTTTCATAAATGGAGACAGCACGCTGTATAATTCCTCATATCCTCTCTTCTTCCATTCAAGTTCCTTCTTCTCCGCCGGTCTGGCAATTAAAATTGCTGTATAGCTTTCCCCCTGCATCGTATCTATGAATTTCTCAAGCCCTTGCACAAACCCCTGTTTTCCTTCCCCACGGAGAGATGGGATCACAGTAACACTAGAAACATTGTTACGCTTTTTTCCCCCGACTTCCTTTTTCTCAGTTCCAAAAGCATCATTCATGATTTCAGAGATGCCCGCACTCCTGATATTTTCCAAGTCACTCCCCGGGAAATTCCCCAAAAAGCTTTTCTCTAAAACCTGCTTAGCAATGGAAGCCCCATTACCCTTGAGTCTGGTCCCCAAATAAATAGATATGCCTTCTCTTTTTCCGCAAACCATTAAAAATGCAGTACTGTTGATGTTTTCCAGCGCACTGTAAACACTGATCAATTTATCATTTATATTCTCATCTTTATCATAAATAAATTTATTTAACTTCAGCAAACGCAACTCACCAGCATGCTGGTCTTCTTCACTAAGCGCTAAAATTTTCTGTTCATTCATATTCAACAAATAATTTTTATTAATAAATCGATCTGCTACGGCCAGCCCGTTTTCAATGGCATCCAATTGCCGCTGTTCTTCTATAGTTACAGTTGATTGTAATCCAGTACTTACTACAGTTTCCATAACGCACCTTCACTCTTATCTTATAAATTTAATACTTTACCCCCAGCTCCCTCAGTCTGGCAATACGTTTTTCTGTCTTTGGATGAGCGCTTTTCAAACATGAAAAAAAACTTTTCTTTCCCGGAATGGAAATCATATCAAGCAGCCTGCAAAGAGCCTCACCATATCCCAGGTTAAAAGCAAACTCATCTGCCAGATACTCATTTTCTCGATGTGATTTCATTACTAGCAACACTCCAACCTGTGTCCACAGCCAAATCAATCCGTTTACAAATACATTGACTAAAAAGCTCGAAACAACTGCTACTAATGTCGTTAATGCACCTCTATCTCCAATAACAAGCCCGATTAAAAAAACTGCGATCAAAAACAATAGCTGTATAAAAAGAATAAGCAGTCTAATAACCAGTGCAATTCCCATAATAATCAAATTTCCTACTGAAATAACAAGAATCAGATCAGTATCCTTATGTGCTAAATGTCCAAATTCATGGGACATCGCTGCTTTGATTTCTTCATCCGAATGATCCATTAACGCTGTCGTTACACATACTGTTTTACGCCCTAAAGCGAAAGCATTTGGCTCTATATCTTCTTTTACATATAGCCCCACATCATTCGGAATTGAAGAATTCAATTCACGTGCATTACGATACACTTCTACAAAAATAGCCTCTAGATTTCTAGGATCTCTATCCTTCGTTACCCGATGACACTTATTTATTTTTCTTAAAAGCCATTCACCGAATGGAGACAATGCAACGAGAATACACGCAATATATCCCCCTAGTGCAATCAGTGCAGCCTGCCACAACTTCATTGACCCAGACACAGAAGAATTTACAAAATAAAAAACTGCAATTGTTATAATCGCTACATTTAACAAAATATACAGCATACTCGGTATATTAGTTTTATTAAACATTCTTTTAAAAAAATCCACAATATACACAGTCATTCTCCTTTAACATCCACTGTCATAAACCATTACACCGATCGATAAATTTTTGTAATAAGAGCTCTTCCTTTTTCTACATTGTCTTCCTGATCAAACTCTTCTGCGTGACTCGTGTATTCACTTGCAAACTGCAGAGCTTTATCAATTTCTTTCATTTCAAACAAAAATTCAGCATAAAGGTATCGCACATCCCATTCAAAGTCACCTTTTTCCTCTAACTTAATTAATTTCTCATATAATTCGCAAATGCTTTCCTTTTCCGAATCATTCAATCCGTGCTCTTTAACTTTCTGAATGTAAGCAATATAATTTCTGATTACTGTCTCTATATAGTCGGTATTTATATTCATCTTTAATTCCAATTCTTCATAGAGAGAATCGTTCTCATCTTTACTGCCCGGGAAAGAATTTATGCGATAAGGCTTATATACATGCAGCCCCCTGCGATTAACAATTGGAATAATATTACGAATCGTATCGCGATCCAGTTCTTTCACATCTTCAGTCAACTGGCCATATGGTATCATATACGGAGAGTACTTCCGTTCAACATCCTTAACCTCACCGTACGACCATCCATTTTTTCTCCGTTCTTCTACCCAGTCATCATGCTCTTTTTGCGCCAGAAATTCTATTGTAGATGTCTCAAATTCTTTAATCTCATCTCCCGGGTATCCATCTTCGGACAGATAACATCCCATCAGTTCTAACTTATGTACAATGCCCATTGCCTGTCGTATATTAGAATACTTTAAAGAATCCGTAAGCTGAGACCATTCTGTTATGTCAGCGTCCGCTCCTTTTCGTTCTACTTGCTTATTGCAGTAATCCTCATGTATTTCCTTAGCAATTTCCTCAAGATGCTCAATCATAATCCTTGGAGTACTTTGGTGTTGAGCAATCTTTATATCATTAAGATACCGTTCCGAAGAATCGGTGGCTGATAAAAAGATTCCTTTTGAAAAAATTTTATCCAGCTGCAGTGTATTCTGCACACCCTCCTTTTTCCCTTGGATAAACTCGGGATTCATATACCCTTCCGTTGCAATATAGTGTAAATTTAAACAGGCATCATCAATGTATAATTCTGAAATATCGTCTACCTGTATGCAGGTGCGTATCACCTTGCCATATGCTTTTCTATTCCACTCTTGCAATTCATCGCATAAAATTAGCAGAAAACTAATAGGAGCCGCTGCAGGGTCAATTCCCGGCAAATCAAATGGTGGATTCTGAAATGTTTTCTTATATGCGTTATGAAGAAAAATTGCTGTTGCCGCATCAACTATTTGTGTAAATAGATCACTCATTTCTGAGGTAGCGTATTGAACAGCCTCGCCATACCATCTTAAAACAATCAAGGCGCTGTAAAATCCATGATCAATAAATCCTTTATTCTGCATAATATCCAGATAACTATCCATCACAATATGTGTCTGTTCATAAGATAATCCAAACATTCCGGCAATATTATATGCAATCAAATTTGTTGGCCTATATGGATCCACCTGATCCGGCGCACCTGCAATATCAGCTAAAATCGATTCATGATCTGGACGTTTCTTAATCATATCCAAAGCTGCGAAATCCTTATATGCAATATAAGGTCTAACTTCTTGCATTCCCACTTTTTCATTAATAACATAACTAAAAAATTGTTGTAACTGTGCATTAACCATTTCAACAGGATATCCAATATCATGAAATAATGCTGTCATACCCCAGCAGAAAAGAAACTCTTCATCAGTATTGAACAACTCCTTCCTGTGTTTTCTTTTCAGGGATTCTGCAAACAAATGGCGGAATTTATCATTTTGTGCATAAATCATCAAACCCAGTAAAAAAACATTTACTGAATGGATGTAGTGGTCTCGCTGTTTATTATTTAAGACTCCCATGCTTTCTTCGTACTGACTCAATGCATCTAACAAATCCAGGACAGAGGTTCCTTTTGAAGTTTTAATTCTATAAATATCAAGGAAGATTTTATATACTTCATTCGCAGTATCTTTGTTTTCATTTTCTAAAAACATATCAATGGCGCCCTTCAAAAAAGATTTATAATCATGACCCTCTGAAATATCTGCTTTTACTTTCAGTAATTTAAAAAAATTATCCACATAGTTCTGCTTATTAAGATTCATAATATATCGCTCCTATTCTTCCATTGCTGCTTCTAAAATTTCACACATATGATCAATAAAGAAATAATCCACAGCCTTATAATCTTCTGACTTATTTTCAATTCTAGACACTTCACAACTCACAAAATCCAGTTCTTCCCAAGATACGATAGCCGGGTGCAATTTTGCCTCTTTATTACTTGGTTTTTTCGTATATTTGAAATACTGTTCTACAGCATCTATAGAAGCTTTACTATATCCTTCTGATCGCATAAAAGCATTCCATCTTCTGTGTTCCAACTGTGCGAGTCTGTCTCGTAAACCGGAGTCTTGTAATTTTTCACGCAATTGCTTGATATGCTCCCTTTTTAAAAGAGTTCCTGACGAAATAGCTACACCACAATCATGCATTTTATATATAATGTGCAATGCAGAAGCAAAAGATGATCTCTGATTATACTCCTCCGAATTATAAGAATCTCTAGCATATTGTATGTCTGCCTTTATCCTCGGATCATCCTGATGTTTCAATTTATCAAGCACTTGGTAGTATGCAAAGTGGGAAGCAAGCGCCATCTTTTCTAAATTAGAATGAATCAAATTCTTATGGCTAAATACTTTTTCAATACTTCCAAATGCATTTATGTGAAAATCATCCTGTTGGTAAACTCTCATAATTCGCTCATTTTTAACAGTATCCCTCACCCTAAGATGAATCATAGGCATATCTTTTTTACTAAAGTCAACCGCTTCATAATACATTTTCAAATAAGTTGCTGTATCAATATTCAGATCATCCTCTTTCAAGGCTATCACTATATAAGTAGCATCCCTGCAATACTGATCCAAGACTTCTTTAAACTCATTTCTTGTAACATCTGCCTGATAAAAGCCTATTTTGTTTTCCAGAAATATTTCCGGACATTCTTTTAACAATTGCATTTTGGCTCGTTCCGCATCCAGATCAACTACAGATATTTTAAGATCTGCATCCAGCATCTGTCCACACCAGCTGACTGCCTTTATCATTTCCTTTCCTGTAGTGCCGGCTCCCACAACCAGGACAGAAACCTTATTGCGGTTGATATTATGATATAATGGAAAGTCAAACAGCAAGCTATAACAGGTATATTTCACTTCATCAATAATGCGAATTCTGCAATTTTTTTTCTCAACAGAATTGAACATGACTTCTGTTGTAGAACCTGAAGCAAAAACAGCAACCTCGACACTCTTCTTCTGTAGATCCTTTTTATATCTTTCCATGAAAGCCAAGGCATTCTTTTCGTTAGCAGTTCTGCTCTCTGCAATTTCATATACATGTATCTTCTGAACATCTAAATGAAACTTTAATTCTGTTTCCGTGCCTTTTAAAATCACTCCTTTTATCTGCCTGATTCGCTTTCTGATTTTTTCATCTAAATCTGAAATCTTTCCGCTATAATTACAGAATACATAACCACATTTATTATCATTTATACTCTCCGCCAATAACAGTGAAGCTTCATTTAACTGCGAAAAAACATGTATTTCTGCTTTTCTCATCATACGAAATCGGATATTTTCTACGAAACTTCCAAAAAAAGAGATTATAAATCCAGCTGTAATGACTGGCCCTGCAATAAATAGTACATATAACAGCCATTTTACATACATGTAATCCTGTATATAATCCACTGTAATACCTAATGGCTGACGCCCTGCTAAAGTTCTCAATACATATAAGAACGAGAAAATCCCGCTACTCAACGCATCTCCCCTGCCAGCTTCGCCATAGCCCATACAATATGCCGGAAAAATCAGCACGCCAACCATCAAAGAACACCCTACCAGCAAAACCTTGATAATGCGTTGCCCATTTAATCGTTCTTTAACTGTTAATAAAATGGTAACCAATAAAATTACTATTGCTACTCCGAAAAATATAAGTACCATATGATATACCTTTAATTGCCTTTCCTAATGCTTCTTAAGTTTCTGCACTTCTTCTATCCTTTAATAGCTCTGCATCTTTCTTATCATTACTTTCCTGTCCTTTTAATTATAGGAATATGAGTGGGTTGCAGACTTCGGGAACTCCGTTTTATCCCATGTCCTGGATTTTTCCATAAATGCATCCGTGACTAAAAAATACTCTCTTCTACTGCTTCCTCCATCATTCCAGCAAACGTCCCATTGATACCATTGGCCATCTAACTGAACTAAATTCCAGGCATGTCCACCTCCGTTACGAACTTCACCTATAACGATTTGACAATTCACACCAGCTTCTTCACACAATATATCTGCTGCACGTGCGTATCCATCACATACCGCTGAATGCTCTACAAATGATCCATACGCCGTATGGCTTACATCTGAATAAGGCTCCTGTGCGGGATATTCCACTGTATCACACAGATATGTATTAATTGCTTTTACTTTTTCATAATCAGACATACCATCCAATTTTAACTTGTCCATAACAGCATCAGTTTCTTTAACCACCTTTGCTTTAATTTGTTTCACTTCTTCAACATTTCTCTGATAATTGATTTGTAATTGAAATTCTGCATTTCCATCTTCAATTGCAGTTTTCCTGCATCGAAAACTTTTTAATAAAATACCATCATAGCCATTTGCATAAGCCGCATTTTCCGATAGAATGTCAAAAACCTGCTGCTCAGTAATTTTATCTGATGCGTGAAAAACGATACCTGTTGGAACAGATTTCAGTTCATCGGCTAAAACTTGTTTCAATTTATCCAGATCTTCGCCAATATCTTCATCCACCTCAGACGGATTCGGATCCATCTCAGTATCACTGTCAACTATACCGCGATCCGGATCCGGCAAGTTCCCAGTATACTTCAGAATCATGTAATCCAATTCTTCTTCTACCGACGCACGTCCTCCAATCCCATTATAATAATTTTCGCCATCATGCTTATGTGTGATTTTATTGATTCTTGCCTCTGTAGTTCCTGTAACACCAAAATGTATTCCAGCACAAAGCATTAATAGAATTACTATAGCAACTACGACAGAAATTACTTTTTTTCCGATATTATTCATCCGCACTCACCGATTGTATTACACTCTCTTCTAACAGTTTCACGACTTGAAAAATGTTTTTATTCGGATATTGTTTCATCTCGTTTTTCAGCAGCAGATATCCCTGATAATACGGATTATCCTCCGTATTGTTAATATATGGTAATTTTTCGAGAGTGTTTCTTGCATAAGAATCTTCTGCCAGAGCATGAAGCATTTCTAATTCCACATAAGTTGCATGTCCCTCCAAAAGTTCTAGAGAACAGCGTTCCATATCTAAATGCTGTTTCTGCCAGCTATGTGTCAGCTCATGAATAATTACTGACATCATATAAACTCTTGGTGCATACTTTTCCACCCAGATTTCAGATTTTTTAAGATCATAGAACCCACATGCAGCAGAATCACCCGCCGCTTTTACAATTTCATCTCTTCCTTTAAATTTAAATCCACGGATCTTCGGCAGCTTTACTCTATAATGCTTCTCTATTAGCTTTTTCGCAGTATGATAAAGATCATTCACCTCGTTCATTTGTACAACAATTTGTTTTGCACAATGTTCACACATATATTTTCCATCAGTAGTCTCTACATGTTCTGCAAAGATTTTCCTTCCGCAATACGGACACCGTTCTGCCCCATCCATTAACTCCTGTGAAATAATTCCATCTGCACTTTCTACTGACTTTCTGCTAGTCTTAACTTCCCCTAAATAAGTTATAACTGCATCTGTATCAAAGATCTGTGGATATGAATCAAATCCATATTTCAAATAAGCTCCCTCTTGACCGTCTTTTGCCAACTCCCATTCCAGATATTCATACATAATGTCAAAGATATTTTGTATATGATCTTTTACTTCCAATCCTGCCAAAATCTCCTTGCTCTGATACGATTGCTCCAGAACATAGATTGTAGGTTTTCTAACCGATGAAACCTCTGTTACGAAGTCAAGAACGGGCACAAATCCAATAAGAGCCTGTTCTTCAGCTGAAATCTTTGAAATCGTTTTTCGGTATAACTCCGTATCTGCACTACAAACAATCAAATCCTTATAGTTACCGGGATATAAAGTTTTTATGATTTCATTAAACATAACAACAATCAAAAATTCCGCACGAACAGGATTTTCACAAGGAATATCCATTTCTAATTTAATTCCATATTTATCTCGGCGTTCCACTCTCAAACTCTTCGGCAAAAATATCTCCGAATAAGACTCAATTTGAGATTCATTATTTATGCCAAATACGATTCCATCTGTAAACTCATAATATCCCGAAATCGTTTTATCAAAGTCAGCTTTTATCCTCGATACCGAATATTTATTGTGATTTGTATATAAAAGCTTCTCCTGGAATTTTAAAACCTGATATGTTGCTATGCTGCTATATTCAGGAACATCTTTCGGAGCCGTTTTCATTACCTCCACTTGATCTGCAGCTATTTGATTGATTCTATATAATTCACCATCAAAGCAATGGATCTGCCCCGGTAAATAGTAATTATAAACATCTTCTTTATGTATACCTGTTGTTTTCCATTGGCCTGATCCACTAAATCTTAATTTCAGGAAATTATACTTTTTATGTATATTAATGTAAATATCCTTATCAATTAATTTAACATTATAATATCCATTAAATTTCCACTGTCCAGCAATTTTATCGAACTCTTCACACTTTACGAATGTAAAATGATCATAAATCGAATAAACTTTCTTTTCGGGCAACACGGTATAAAGCATTTCAATCAGACATTCTTCTATCGAATTTTCACCAAAGCTTCTGCCATAAAATACATCACACATTTTTATAATATCACTGCTTTTTTTTCCATGCTTGCTTTCATATAAATTTAATAAGAGGATTACACACTGCTTTGCCACGTCACATCCATTACTCGGCATAATACGTTTTATATCCGATGGCTTCATAATCAATTTGGAAAAATTTGTCGCCAAATAGTCACGTAACATATATGGTTTAGAGATTACATGAATCATGCTTTCACTGCTGCCACCATATTTCAGCCAATTCTCCACTAATGCTATCAAATTGTAATGCTCATCAAAAACAATTTGAAATTTAAGACCACTCTCCTCGTAACTGCTGATATCATTTACATGCACGATGGTATTCAAATTAATAGAAGCATCTTGAAATAAATTCAACTTCAAATAGTCTAAATTATCATTAGTCGCTTCTGAATACGTAACGTATGGAGTTTCTTCATCACACCACACATCAATGGAAGATACTCCCATTTTAGCAGCGAGTAAAGCAATGGGATACTCCGCTCCAATATATGATCCCTTTATTCCTAATTTATACTGTAACTTTTCCTGCGGTTCTTTTTTCCAAAGGATTACACAAGTGCGTTTTTCCGATATTAAATTTCGATACGAACTTATATTTTCTCCAATCGTAGTCTCTATATTTTCTTCTAAATTTCGCGTTATATTATTGCACAGGAATATATACTGCAATTTTCTTACTCTCGAAATTTCACCAATTTTATTATGTATTAATTTTTTAGATACTGCCGAGGACGTGTATGTACATTCAGGATCATCCACAACCAAACAGCCAATATTCATTGTAAAGAAGTTTTCATCAATCTTAATCAGATCATCGCTTGTACAAACAAGAAGATCTATGCCTTTATCATATCCATTATTTCTACAGTACTGTTCATACGTACCAATTCTCCATATCGAGTTAATATCATTTACTTTCTTAAACTCATGAAGTAAACTGTTCGCAATCTTATCTTCCCTCTTTTTACTTCCTGTAATAATAACAGCCTTTGCTCCAGAAGACAGAAAATAATTTAAGTATGCAGTCAAATATGCTTTAAATTCTCCAAAAATCGAGTCACCAACTGCGATGCTTCTTCCTTCTGTTAAATTCAGAATTGCCTCCGTGTAACTACTGTTAAGCATCCTCCTGCTTATTTTGGCAAAATTAATAACAGTCTCAAAAGCAGATCGGTTTTTACTTCGATCCATCTGCTCTGCAGTGTCATTAAACAACCCATTCTCAATCTGACTCTTTTCCAGCCAGTAATCGTCTTTGTTTAAAATTGCACTTCCAAATTTTTCAACATAAAGTTTTAATAAGCTATCATACCGTCCTACCCTGGTAGAGGATACATCATCACTTTCAAAGGATGTTGCTTGTTCATTCTTTGTGAATCCATCTAAATAGTAAAAGGCCTCTGTCACAACGATATAGCTTGCCATTATCAGAATAAAAAAGCTCTTTAAAAGTTTTAGCAACGTGGCTCCTTTTATCACTGCGGGAATATAAATGCAGACAAAAGCTGCAATAATCATAGCAAAAAATAACATAAGAATGGCTTTTCGAATATAATTCAGCCATTGTACCATTGCAATTCTTTCTTTTTTTAAATATATCTCACCAGCATCATCATGAAACTCATAAAAATAATTACTGATATCCTCAGCCTTCCTTGTTAAGAAAAATGAACTATAACTGATGCCGTTTCTGGAACATCTCTCCGCAATATTCAAAACCAGAGTTTCTAACCAGAGAAAAACTGCATTGCTCAGCAATACGATAAGCAGCATAAAAGCAGCGCCATAACTCTTTGCAGGTACACCAGCTAAAACGATATTGGTTATCCACTTTAACGATAAAAATGGATCTATGATCATTAGCAGCAATGAAAATGTAAATGCCATTACAACACTGTATATCATAGAAAATATTACATACGGAAGCTGTTTATATCGTTCTGCTTTTTTGAAATTAAATCTACTTATCTGAATAATTGTGCCTGTAATCGCAAGCATCAATATTCCAACTAAGAATAAATACAACACCATACCAATTGTTCCTCTACTTATCTTTCCATCCAGTATATTTCATTTGCCTTTACACTTTTCCCCAGCTCTAAAGGACGTCCATATGTATATTCAGACCGAACTCCCAAAGCATAGTTGGATTCCAATGTCATAAGTTCTTTGAAATAATTCGTAGCATTAAGGTGATCTGATATTTCCTGTTTATGAAATTCCTTTTGTTCACGAAATTCCTGACGACTTCTCTTTTCCAGATCAAGAGCAAGTCTGGCTCTCTCTATATTTTCCAGTTCTATCATGCCATTTACACAATTTGTAAAATCCTGTTTTCTACTCTCCAAATTTTGCACATAATTTTCTACTTCATCCCGCAAATCATCATAAGCCTTTGACAGGCTGTATTTAGCAATAGCCGTTAATATCAATTTTGCAGAAAAAAAACTTACTGCAAATATCATCAAACAAACAACGGGAAAATAATTACCTTTAAACAGTCCCGAAAAAATGTACATCTGTGAAATACTGTATGGAATACAAACGGCCATCATACAAGCCCCCCAAACTTTCAAGAACTCTTTCATAGATATATGCTGATAATTTTCCTTCATCTTCTTAATTTTAATTTTCATAGCACAGATCTTATTTACAATTTCAAGTTTTGCACGATAAGACTCATTATTATGAATTCCAATATTACGCATATTCTCCGCAGCCTCTTCACTTTTTATATCCAAATCATATTCCGCCTGCTCCAAATTTGCATAGTCGTATGCAGCTTGCTTTTCGATCATTGGCGAAATCGGCTGATGAAACTCTTTCTTAACAGCTTCACCATAACTTTGCAGTTTGGAATCAAAATAATCCAATTTTTTCAAAACCAAAATATATTCTTCATCCCATTCTGATTCTTCTGGTAAATTCAGCACATCCTCTATAAATGTATCAATATCAAACTGCCATTTCTTTGAAGTCTCATCTCCTAGGGCAGTAACTGCATCTCTTCTAACCGCCTCTAAATGTACTTCGCTACTTTGCTGCATCTGATCCAGGGTTCGCTTACTCTCTTGTAATTTCTTTTGGTATCTCAATATTTTTTGTGCCAGAGATTTTTCCTCAAACGAATTACAAAATTCTTGAAATCTACGATCCAGAGGGCTGTGGTCTTCTTGTGAATGATCTCTTGTCAAATACGATACAAACTTTAACATCCTCTTGGTGTACGCTTTCCGATTTTGAACATCCACCTCCAGCTCATATGTTTCTATAGCAGGGTTTTCCAAACAGTCAGCTTTAAACCGCCCAAAAGATTCTTCATAAAATTCTATCAAGGAGCCGTCTTTTTTATTTTCTTGCCATTTCAAAAATTGAGTTTCCATATTGGATGCAAATATTTCATCGTACAGTAATGAGCCCATTTTACATTGTTCTAACTGGTTTGACTCCAACAGCACTTTTTCAGGAAATGTTTTCACCTGTATATTGCGAGTATAACCATGCTCCCATAGAAAACTGTTTTCGCTTTCAAAAGCAGTTTCTGGATTATCGGTAACCCGCTTCAAACTGAAAATCTGCACAGATGATATCTTTTTACGAATAAATTCCTTCAATGCCGAATATACACACAGGCGTACATATAAATCTGAGCATTGTTCAAATCCTATGTGTGCCCAATCTTTAGGCACACATAAGATAATTTCACTTCCCGCTAAATCAATGGATTCTCGTTGAATCATTTTCCTTAAGTTGAGAATTTCATCGGAAAGGTTTTCTATGCAATCGACCTCCAAAATA
Source organism: Brotomerdimonas butyrica (assembly GCF_025567305.1). NCBI lineage: Bacteria > Bacillati > Bacillota > Clostridia > Eubacteriales > Brotomerdimonas > Brotomerdimonas butyrica. The sequence continues at coordinate 7,211 of NZ_JAOQJP010000010.1, read as the reverse complement.
GATAACCGTCCTTTTGTTTCTTTTTCATAAAAAAACATTTTAAAAAATGACATGTCTACTGCATTTCCTATATTGATAAAAAACGAATGCATTTATACCCTCCTGCTTCCTACTGCATCAGTTAATGGGATTTGTTCGGCAAAATGCCTTTGATTTCAGCATTTGCCCTCGTGATATCATTTGAATTATCGAAAATATATCTAACGATATCTTTGTAAAGTTTATCTCTCTGCTCCTGGCGATTTCCCATTTTGTCAGCATATCTGTGAAGATATCTTCTAACAGCCTCCCTCATTTCCTGAGACTTATCTTTACTCAAGATATTTGAGTAAATCACTATAAAGTCAAATATGGTGTGAATATCCGGATTCCCTTCACTTGCAATATCACCGATATCCACAAACTTCTGAATAATCTCATGCTTCAAAATCTCATCTTCGATAATAGAACTGTTTTCCATTTCTTTCTGTTCAATTTTGCTGACACGCTCCATAATATCCCGCTTGATTTGTGCATTATAACTCATGCTTCGTAACAAGCCCTTTAAGTTTCCTGGAGCATTGTCCTCGTCCAACTTAATGTTGTATGGAATTAGATCATTTATGTAAGTCCATCGTTTTACCCCATCATACTCTGTCAGCTCCACTGTATGATCCAGAAGCAACAAGAACACAAACGCTAAATATCTGGCATCCCGTTCTTCTGCCTCTTCCTTTGGGTCAATAGCCGGTAAATACGCTTCTTTATACCAGCGTTTATCTAAATGCGGCGTTAAAACACTTCCATCATGTGCATTGATGGCCTGATCAACGATATAGTCATAATATTTTCTGGCAGCGCTGTTTTTATTGAAAAGCGTAAGTTCTTCTACTTTGGCTGCATAAACAGAACGGCAGCAAATCAATTCATTGCGAGTAAAATCCCTATCCGCAATTACTCCTGTACTTTTGAAAGAGCCTGCATCTAATCGAGCCTGTATCCTTGCTCGATCTGGTTCTCCATTTGCATCCACTGGCACGATACCCGGATTGACCCCCCAGTACAACAACTGTTCTCTTGGATTATTTTCTAATCGAATAAACGGCGCTGCTCTATCAATGACTTTCATGATTTCAATTTCAAAGTCCGTTTTAATATCCTGTTCAGAGTACGTATCAATACCACGCATAAAACGATTAAGCATACCAGGATCTACATCACGATTTTTAGTATCTTTACGTTTTTTAGTATCTTTGTGATCAGAGATCTGCTGATACAGAATTTCATACTCCAGCCCTCTCAATACTCCGATATCCAAAATTTTCCCAGCATTTGATTTCATCTCATGTTCCAGGCTTTTCTGAATCGACTCTTTAAATAACTGCGGAGCATTAGCTTCTATAATATCTGATTTCAATTGTACCTTTTCCTGTGCAGACACAGCTCTGCTCTGAGAATAGAAATCCACAAATAACTCATACAAATCTTCTGTGAACTGCATTTTGGTATCTTCGGATAACGTATTCTCATTAAAATCAGTTGATTTTTTAACCATTTCATATGCAACTTTTTTATAAATCGGAGCTGCAAAAACATAACGAATCCCCTTATCCTGAGACTTATGCATTTCCTCTTGCATCATTACCTTCTCCTTTATTTCATCCTCCACTTTATTTAAAGATTCAAAGAATGTTTTATAGGTAAATAACAATTCATCAATCTTTTCAAGAAGGCTCTGATATACCCGCACCCTGTAATTTGCTACATTATAACGCTCTAAAACATCGATTTGCTCCTGCACAGTCCGCATAAATTTATCCGCAAATTCCTCCAGTTCATTTTTGTTATTTTTAAAGGCAGCCTTTGCTTTCTGGAATAAATTTGTTTCTGTTTCTCTTCGAAGCTGTAAATATACCACTTCTGCTGTTTGTACACCAGGCATCTCATCATCAAAATCTTTTTCAAGCAAAAGATTTAATCCGCGAGATGTTTCAAATAAATCCGGAGATACTCGTTCCAGCTTATTAAGCAGTTCTTTTTTGATTTTGTACAAAGCATATCGAGCTGTAATCGGATGTAATCCTTTTATTAAATTAAAGATATTATAATCACGATCTGCATCACGATCATCTGCGTGTCCCTTGATCCGCGGCGATACGGAAAGAATTCTTTCTGATGCCGCATAAATAGTTGATCGATTCATCATGATCAATTTCTTATAGTTCTCCACCTTTTCCAGTTCATAGGAAATAACAGCACCATTTTCTGCATTAATGATGCTATCTGCATTCATATGATAACAATCCAGTTTCGCATTTGTGATAGCTTCTGTATTAGCAGACTGCTCAATAAACTGATCAATTGCATCTATCGCTTTCTGTATCTTGTTATATGAAATGTTTCGTTCAAAACCATCCTCATTCATTTCTTTGATATCATATCCAAGACTCAGTTCAGCATTTAACTGAGAAAAAAAGCGATTCTGTGTCTCTGGATTTGCCAGATCTTCAAAAGTTGAAACGTAACTTGTAGCTTCATCCGCTGGAATATGAAAAGGATCTTTCACCTGCTGTTCTTTATCAGCCTGCTTTTTATCCAGATATACACGATCCAATTTTTCCCATTGATTTTGAATAATATCCTTTGCCCATCTCAATGCACAATATTTACTGATTGCATCCAATGGATAACGAACTTCCACTGCACCTGCACCACAATATCGATCCATTCCATGAGCATCAATATGGCCTAAGATAAGATTATCCTCCGCTGAAAACAATCTGGCTCCAATCTGTGTCAGCTGTGCTCTCAGAATATTCTTGGCCATATCAAAGTAATTGGTAAGATAACCATTTCCCAAAATTCCGCCATTCAAATTATTTCTTCCAATCAAAAAGATGAAATCATAAGGTATCATATTAGTTTTTACACCATCCGCAGCCCGTCCTTTTTCATAGTATTCTATATCGATCGGAATATCAGAAGCCTTGCTAAAGGCATTTTCATTGCATGCATTAATCTCCTTGATACAAGCATACGCATTCGAATAAATGGATGCGATTTTTATCGGATTATATCCCTGAACACTTTCACATACATCGGGAGTTAAGAATAATCCACGTATTAAAATATGCTTTTTCCCAGTCTGCTCCCCAATAAGCTTCCTCAGATAAAACGGCAACTGTACCATCATTCCCGCACCAGTTCCTCCAGCAATGGATCCGACGATAAAGGTTTTCATACTCTGCGGATATAACGTCCCCGCTCGATTTAATTTATCAATTGCCTGCTCCAATGCGCCGAATTTATTCGCATTTATACAGGAGAGCATTGCCAGTCTGGAGGATTGTCGAATTTGCCCTGCGCCTTCCAGCATACTTTTTTCATTCAATAACGGATTCGTCTGAAACCATTCCGTCATTCCCTTGTTCTCAGGTTTCGCTAAAATATCCCCCACTACATCATTTGTACTGGTTTGAATAACTGCATCAACACCAAGTTCCTGATATCGTTTCAGATCATTTGCATCGGTATCCATACACACTGTAGCAATGGTTTCTTTATCTTCTGCATCTAAGGATTTAAATGTTTCTGCTACAATATTGCAGCCCATTCCACCAATTCCAATAATTAATGTTGGTATCTTATTTGCCATAATTAAACATCCTTTCACTTATTTGAATTTATAGTTTTCAACTAATTTCGTCGTTCCTATACTTTGATCCACAAATGTTTCTTTATCCTTTTTCATCTTAACTACTGTAGGATCTTTCTTGCTCAGAAGGCCCGGGGCAGCCTTCATTGCCTTCAGACGCATATATCGCTCCAGCAATTTATGAGCAGTATCTGGTGTAATAGTTTCCGCACCTGTATTGAATTCTGTCTTTACGTCTAAATCAAACCGCCTCTGCCCTTTCGCGGTAAGAACTATTTTTCGGTCCTTATCAAAAGTCTTTTTCCGCGGACCCGTCCGATATAAAGGACCAAAGAAATCCGTAAAATACCCTATCTTTATAGGCCCTTTCACACGAGTCGGTATATTAGGCTTTCCACTGCTGTCAATCCGGTATTCATACCGCTCTAATTTTCCAGAAGGAAAATGCTTCGTAAATACAGTCAGACGTAGCGCAATAAGAAATAAAATCAGCAATATGATTCGCCATAAAATTTCCCTTGAACTATAGAAGTTTACCTGGAAGTGATCTTCTGCAGATAACTTTTTATTCAAAGAAACTTTAACATCGTACTGCCCCCTTGGAATAGTAAAGGTACCTAAAACTGCGTGATTCAGCCAGGATGTTGTAGGCGTAACCTTTATCACACCATTTTTACCGATAGAATAATCATATGCAATCCCAGTCTCCTCACCGCCATGTGTGATCCGAATAGAATCATCATCAATGAGAGTCTCTATCTCTGATTTTGAAAGAGGTTGTCCATCACCTGTAACGATAAAGTTGCAGCTCTCTTTGCAATTGCGAATCTTTCCCAATGATAACTGCAAGTCACCGTCCTGTGCTTTGATATCATAAACAACAGGACTCTTTGGGGCAAATTGAACACTTTTAGTAAGCGGTGCAAAGCCCTGAAGGTTGGCTGTAGCTGTGATTGTCGTGTCATTTTTTGTTACTTTATAATTCTTATATGTAAATTCTTCAGTATTAACAACATTCTGCCCACTTTCATCAATGTTTAATGAAAATCCCTGATACATACCTTCCGGCAATTTTTTTAAATCAATACTTTTATTCGTTCCCATTTTAACGACTTTACAGGAAATATCGAGAAGATCACCTTCCCTCAATACCTTGGGATTCGTGATGGTTTTCCCATTTCGAGTAATCGTCATTTTTGTCTCCAACGCTGCTTCATAAAGAATAACTACATCTTCTTTTTTGATTGTATTGTCGAATGTAATTTCATATTTTCCATCTTCAATATAGTTTCCTTTAGACGTAATCGTACTTATATTTCCGTATAATGTTTGTCCTTTTGTTCTTCCGCTCACATTGTCAGGACTTGCAATGTGCACTGTTGAATTTTCTAAGTTTTCCCCATCTTTTATACTGACGCTTTTGACTTGAGCATCCGTATTCTGTGTAAGTACTCGAATATTCAATAGTGGTACACTTGATGAAATCTCAATTTTATTTCCTTCTTTAATTTTAAAATCGCTGTCTTGCAACCGATACCTTCCAGATACCTGATCTGCGATTTCTGACAATGTATTTACAATATCTACTGTGCTCGAATGTTTTACAATAAGGTTCTGAGTTTCTGTCGGCAATACCGCTTTATCTCCAATAGCCATGTAAATGATCTTCATATTAGATCCATTTGGCATTTTTTTCTTCTGATACTCCGCCAGTTTTTCCTGAATCTCAGCAGAACTCGTTTCCGTGTTCGTATCTCCAGGCTTTTTTTCAAATGCGCCATCGGTCAAAATTACCATCCAGTACTGTGTGTTAGGATCATTGGTTGCAGTCGATGCTAAAGCATTTCCTACAGTATCAATCCCATCAAATGGAGTCACGTCCCCACTTTCTGTTTTTCCTCTGATTTTATCAACAGTATCCTGTCGGTCAGAAGAAAATAATGACAAGACTCCATCTGCATTGCTTTTTAAAACAGAATCAGAAGAGCTCATATATGTAAGCAACAGTGTATCATTTCGATTCAATAATCCTGTAAAAGTCTGCATTGCATAATTTGCATATGCCCAACTTGGATTGTTTTTTATATGCATACTTGATGAATCATCATATAATACAGCTACTATTTTAGGAGAACTAATTGACTTTTCATTCGAATTTTCTAATCCAAAGCAAAAACTGCAACTAGTAACCCATAATATCAATGACATCAAACAAATTAAAATTTTACGCATAAATCAGCCTCTCCCTGCTTCTCGTTTCTTGAACTTTTTCACATTTCCTAAACCTGTTACTTTTTATTTACAGGCTGCAATTAGTAATCAAACTTTAATCTCAAAAGTTTGGTTTGCTAAAATGTAAACACCAAAATTATTTAAAACAGCATAAGCATATGATTACATTCGTTTTAAGTATTGTACTGTGTGCACATTTCTATATGTTTTTGTTCATATAAATAATTATACGCTGTGGATTTAAGCATTTCAATATAATTGTCATTGTATTGTACATTATGTAAATGTATTCATTTTAAATGTAACGTTTGTCGAATTATGAATGCTGAAATTTGCTTTTGGCTTCGCCTGCAACCGTACCGACTATCAGCCTGTACTCATCATCTAAAAAAATACAGGGGTGTACCGTATTAATTATTTATATTTTTACCATTTACTGACTCACATTATCGTTGGTCTTTTATTCAAATGTCTAACGATATTCCTGGAGTATTTAAGTTATTTTTACCATATACACAAAAATAAATATTTATGTGTGTACACCCTATTATAAATCCCGGCTTTTAATATTAAAATTAGAGCATCTTTTTATCAGATCTTTTGCAAAAATATGTTTACACAGTTCATTTATTTGAAGGAGTTCTTATGGGATCAGGATTCGAGCCGGATTACAAGGCGATTGGCAATCGAATAAAACAGGCTAGGAAAAGACAAAAAATCACTCAGGAAAAGCTTGCTGAAATGAGTGATCTGTCCACATCTCATATGAGCCATATAGAAAGCGGCAAAACCAAAGTGAGCCTGCCTTCTCTGATACAGATAGCGAACGCTCTGCACACGACGGTCGACAGCCTGCTGCACGATAATATCGAAGCAAGCTATGAAGCATTCGACAAAGACTTCAGAGATCTCATAGAAGACTGCACTGTGAAAGAAAAAGAAATCATTTTCCAGGCATCAGTACAGGTGAAAAATGCACTCAAACGATAAATATATCCAATGGCCCTCTACTATATATCCTTGATTCTCTCTAAGCAAAGGCTTCTTTGACATGTTCAACAGCAGCTGCCATTACCAAAACTTCACATCAGAACTTTTCATTTTAGCATTTTTCCTGTAAAACGAGCCTTTTCAACGAGCCTGTTGACCAAGAATCAAATCCAAGCTGCTCCTTTTTAGCAAAGATCAAAAGAAAAATGAGCCTTTCCATAAGAAAAATACCAAAATCAATGCCATCGGATCGACTTTTTGGTAAACACTGAGGTGCACCCATAAAAGTAGAGTATCAAACCTCGTTTTTCCCCTGCCTGTAGAACTCGTCAGGAGTTAAATATCCGAATGTTTC
>NZ_JAOQJP010000001.1:307852-319644 GCF_025567305.1 Brotomerdimonas butyrica | reverse complement strand
GCCGGACGATCCGGGCGCGGCATACCGCGCCTCTCTGCTGGGTATTTGCGACAGCATCAGCGCACAGATGAGACGTCAGACCGCATGGCAGCAGATCGAGACCGACAGGCTTTCCAGCCGTGAAAAATACGAGATCTACCACTACATTATGACAGTGATGGATAAACACAGGATCCCCGCAAGTGCGCTTTCCATATCGGTCGGAGCATACGGAAGCGTCACCGAAATAGCGTTTTCCATCCGCTCAGCCACCATGGCAGCTCCGGCTGAGAACTCGAACAAACGCCGAAAACCGCTGCACCTGCTGCTTCTCAGGCACGATATGATGTTCCGCCTGATAAAGATCATCGCATCCTCGCATGGCGGCAGCGCCACATGGAAAAAGACCGGTGGAGTCTTCACACTGTCACTGACGATACCGGATCAGCAGTGACGACAGGCAGCAACAGGTGACTGCAGGTGCCGGCAGGCACACACGGCAGCTAATGAACCAGAACAAAGGAGACAAACAATGTATTCTTCATCTACACTTTTAACAGTACTGATATTCCTCATAATCGTCAACATCATCGCCATCGTAGCGCTTTACAGAGTAAACAGGAAGCGAAAGAAACAGAACGAAAAACTGATCGCCGGATGGCAGAAGCAGAACGACTACATGGATCACAACGTGGAGTTCTGCAGCCGGGCCGGCGAGATCACACAGCAGGTGCGGCGCGCTATCGAGAGCTACGATACGCAGCAGATGGAGCAGGACTGCCTCGATGAGTGCAATGTTCTTCTCAGCTTTATCCACGGCGGCAGCAGTGCGCAGGAGGCACTCATCCTCGACAAGAAAAGCAGATGTGAAACCCTCGGGATCCGCTTCATCGACGAGATCCGCGTCCTGCCTGCAGACGGCACGATACAGGAGATCGACATCATCTCGCTGCTCGGCAACCTGCTGGACAACGCGATCGAAGCCTGTCAGGCAAGCGGCAGCAGCGACCCTTACATACGCGCCGAAAGCACGATAAAGAAAAAAGTATGGCAGCTCACTGTCAGCAACAGCAAAGATCCGGAGCTCTCACCGAAAAAGACCGGAATGGCCACAACAAAAAAAGACGCCCGCGACCATGGTCTGGGCATAGGGATCATCAGATCGATCGTATCAAAATACAACGGTACACTTAAAATGAACGACTGCGGCGATCACTTCGAGATCGAAGCGCTGCTTTTCACCAGGAAAGCGCGCCGCAGGGGAAAACAGAAACCGTCCCAATAGTGTTCAAATATTTGGGAAATGCAAAATGGCGCGTTTCCTGATTTTGAATCGGTTTTATGCGAAGTTCATGCTCATCACGTCCGGAAATCATTATTTACAAAGGGGTCATGTTCATAATGAATACTGTTCCAGCGCATCCCTGACCTTAACGTAATACGTTTTGCTCACAGGGATGCTCTTCCCGTTTTCGCATAAAAACTTTTTTCCACTGAGCTCGCACACTTTCGCCATATTCACTATATAACTGTTGTGGCAGCGGTAGAAATCTCTGTTCAGGCTGTCCAGCAGCTCCTCAAACTTGCCGTAGAAAGAAATCTTTCTGTCGACAGTATGTATATGTATCTTCCTCTTCTCATTTTCGAAGTATATGATATCGCTCAATTCTATCTTGTATATCCCCTGCTTGTTTTTTACAACCAGGCATTTTCCGTGAAGACGGTCCAGCTTTTTGCCGGCCTTTTCGAGTGCCTGCGCCAGCAGGCGGCTTTCGACCGGTTTCTTAAGGAAATAGACGTGATCTACATTGTAGACATCCAGATAGTATTCGTCGGACCCGGATACGAATATTATCTGAGAATTTTTCTGGTACTCCAGCACGCATTCCGCTATCGCGATACCGTCATCCTCCTGGTCCATATCGATGATGACGACGTCCGCAGCTTCCCTGCTGCCGGCAGCATAAAACTCCAGTTTTTCCTTTTCAGAAAACAACAGTATTTCACTGAGCCTGTCCGTTTCAAGCTCCTGTATTTTTGATCTCATTTCTTCCAGGAACCCCGGATCGACTGAATAAATTAAAATAGTCTTCACTTCTTTCACCTCTGGTTTGCATATTCTAAATCAAAACAGAGATTCTGTGTTGCATTTTGTAATAATCAGCTATTTAAATGGAACAAAAATACCGCGCGATGTCAAAAGATCCCCGTCGCTGCAAGTCAACTCATGCAGTGACGGGGATCCCGTTTCTTTATTTATTATACCTGTTGTACTATATGCTGAAAGCGTTCATAGCCTTTATCTCTGCTTCCATCGAATCTTTCAGCAGCTCCTGCTGCGCGGCGATCGCCCTGCGGTAGATCGCGATCTCATCTGCGAATGCAGCCGCACCTTTTTCTGCGCCGGCAGCACTCGCTGCACCCTGACCTGCGCCATCAGCGCCTGCAGACTCAGCAGCTGCAGCCTTTGCAAGAAGAGATACCGTAGCCTCGCTCGTGTCAGCGAACGTGAAGCCCTTGCCGGTTCCCCAGAACAGCCTGCCCGGATTCGTCTCCTCGAACAGCGTCGAATCCGCCGCTTTGCACGTCTCCGGCGAGAACGAGTAATACGTGAACTCAGCGCTGCCGTTGAGCTGCCATGCCAGATCGAGCGCACCCGGATCCTTTTCGTCGCCTGACATCTTGCCGCTTTCGAGAGCGTCTGTTATCTGCTCGAGAAGCACTATGTTTCTCTGATATGCCTCATGTTTGATCACGATCTCAAAAGTCAGGATTATCCCGACGAAGTGATCCTGTATGTATTTGAATGCTTTGAGCGTCTTTCTGCTGATCTCGCGGCCTTCGGCTCTGATCGCATCCAGTCTGACCTGGAGTTCGCTGCCTGCAGCGGTATCCGCCAGCGCGGCTTCGTATCTGCTGTTTATATCTGCGATCTGCGCGTTCAGACCTTCGACCTCGGCACGCATCTTCGCGAGAGCTGCGTCCCACTCTGCCGCATCTACACCTGCAGCCTTTGCAATTCCTGCATCGAACGCTTCCGCGATATCATCGCATGTCGCCGTCAGATCCATCTCGAGCGCAGGCTTGTGATCCACGTACATTATCATCGCGCCGTATGCATTGAGATTCGTCATCATCACGTCCGCGTTGTACGTGCTCCTGTCGTCCGACTTCGTGTGGTAGTGCTGCCTGTTCCAGTTGGCATGCTCCGGCGTATCTTCCCCGAATCCCGGAACATTGATGAAATGCGGCACGCCGCTCGCTCTGTATGAAACGCCGTCCTCGAGACAGAAGCTGTCCACCGATACACTGTTGTAGCCCTTTGGATATATGCCGTTCACCGGCGGCTTAAGCAGGCCTGAGTTTTCCACGAAATCCTTCACTATATGTGCAAATTCCGGCTCGCACTGTACAGCGAACTGTTCTTCGCCGTCGTAAAGCGCAGGCAGCTCGAAGTTGAACATCGCGATCGTCTTTCCTGCCCATTCCGGTCTGGCGTGATTTATCATCTCCCATGCACCTGTAGTCCAGTCGAACTGGGTGCCGATCTTGCCCCATTCCTCGGATGCATGCGCTACGAAAACGATATCGTTTTCAGGAACATATCCCGACCTGAGCATTCCCTGAGCCATCGCGAGGATCAGACCTATCGCACAGCTGTCGTCCTGGAAGCCGTTGAAATACACGTCGTAGTGGCCTGCAACGAGGATCTGCTGCTCTGACGATCTTCCCCTGATCTTTCCGATGACATTGTATGCGGTGCCCTCACCGGGCTGCATCACATTGTCGACTTTGAGCGTCGCCTCTGTGTGTCCCGCTTCGATGGCTGCGGCGATCTCGCGGTACTGGTTCCTGCTGATGCTCACGCACGGCATCAGATCTTTCGAACAGAGATCCTGCATGTTGATCATATCATCGGAAAACGCAGCGTAGCCGCTGTCAAGGCTGTACGTGATGATGGCCGCCGCTCCGTGCAGCTTCGCTTCGTTCATGTATTTGTCTATCCACGCGTCGTTCCACTGGTCAGCGCCTGCAACGACGATCTTTCCTGTGACGTCTTTTCCCTCGTAGTCAGCGGCATGTCCCCTGCCGACGTCCACGATCTCAGCCGTGATGCCTTCCGGCCCTGTGCCGTTCGTAGCATATGAAGCCGGCATGATATCGACATCAGTACCCGCTATCGTAAGTGACGCGTCGTTGAACTGCCATTTGTCGACGTTTATTGCGACCTTTTCGACATCAGTGAGACCGATCTCGCGCATCTTGTCAGCCAGATAATCAGCCGCCCTGTGCTCTGCATCCGAGCCCGCTGTTCTCCAGCCCAGCGCATTCGACAGATATTTCTCGTCAAATGCCAGCGTCTCCGCGATGTCATATGCAGTCTTGTGATCGACCGCATTTATGTACTTCTCCACCTGTTCATGCAAAGTGATCTTTTGCGTGCCGGCCGCCTCCGCGCAGCCGCATCCTGTTTTGCAAATACTGCTCATTTTCTCACGCTCCCTCATATTACTTATATTAATATTATTACAAGGTAAATCTACACCTGCACCGGACTATATTCAATAGTCCACCATGGACTATTCCTGTGCTATTCCCGCCCTTTTCCGGGCTGTCCGCCCTTGTCGACGAACATGATCAGATCGGCTCTGGCTGAAATGTCCAGCTTCTCAAAAATGTTGTGCATATGGTTCTTTACCGTGTATTTGGAAATGCACAGCTTTTCGGCTATCTCCGGGTTCGTCATCCTGTGATACGCCAGCTCCATCACCTCGCGCTCACGCTCGGTCAGGAAATGCGTCTCTGCGATATAGTCGAGGCGCTTCTGCAAAGCTCCGGTCTCCCTGGTATCCGCGGCACTGCTGCTGACGCCTGCGAAAGCACCGCTGCCGGAACCGTCATCCCCGGCTCCACTGTCGCCGCCACTCCTGTCTGCCTTGAACTGTGCCGTGAAGTCCTCACTCAGTATCAGCAGTATCGTCAGCATACTGCGCACCAGGAAGAACACCGGCGTCGGATCCATCACGTTCTGCCTCGCATAACTGAGCTCGCCGTTGAGCATGGATATGACAAGGATCCCGTTCCACACTCCGTTCACGACCAGCATGACCGTGATGCATATGATATATCTTCTGCATTTTTTCTGTATTATTTCGGAAAGCGCATATTTCACGTTCCACAGATTTATAAATGTGAGCATCGCCATCAGCACTGCTTCGATGATCACGGCCGCTGTATGTCCAGGTCCCTCGGCTGCCTGATAATAATCGCTCATCATAAAGCCGTAACCGGCTACTGCCAGCACCACACATATGCCGATGCCTGCGCGTGTAAACTTTTCGAGCCGCTTCAGAGACTCCGCCGCTTTCATCGTCTTTATACGCACATATGCCGTCCAGAAATACACCTGCCCGATGAACAGACAGATGTCCAGCACTCTGCACAGTGCATTCGTGCCATAGTCTCCGTTTATCAGCATGTCATAGTCAAAATAAAAATACAGTGCGTCTATCAGTCCCGTACATATCATGAAATTGCGGATCGCAGCCAGCAGCCGCTTGTTTCCCGATGACCAGTACTTTATCAGCAGTACAGCCATCAGTATCGCAAGCCCGCCCGCGAAACCGGCAAAAATATATACGAGAAAGAAAATTTTGGTGTACATATAGCTAGTCCTCTCTTGTCCATATACCGGAACTTCAGGCATGCCGGCAGGTCACGGCATCCCGGGCATTCCCTGCCGCATCCGGCATCCACGGCACTCACATGTGCGCGTGCATATCACGCCCGCCGCATACAGCACACCCGGCATTCATATGCGCAAGTGTGCACCTGATCTGCCGCCTCCGTGATCTGTCCCTGTGAACGGCAACAAAACATTTTCACTGTATTGTAAATTATATGACAAATATTCCTGAAAAGCCAGAAAAAGCGAACCGCGGCAGGAGATTTGCCCTTTGACCCGCATGCGTTTACGATGTAAAAATATGTCAAATGTATGAAATCAACGCAGATCAGTGTCCTTTCGTAACAGTGAAATTTCGGGCAAAATGCATACGAATATTTATGCTCCAAATTGTGTCGAAATATGCATAAATATTCATGAAATCCTGTGCCTCAACCAGAAAAACAGTGCTTTTTCGCATCGTGCAAAAGCGCAGGGAGCGCGAACGTCTGCGCTTTACAAAACAAGGCAGATTTGTACAAAAAACATACAGTCGACTGTTACAAAATCGACCTGCAAAAGGCTAAAACATACAATCTGGGTTTTGAAGAAAAGAAATATAACGAGAACGCGTGATGTATATTTAAACATCCGCCTCAGACTCACGAAAAGAAGCCGCCCGTAATCACCAGCAGCAGATTATTATCGTAAAGCGAGCGCGCTATAACAGAGCTGTCCAGCATATTCACCACCGAAACAGCCGCGCTGCCGCTCATAAAATCTATCACAGGAATCAGACACGCCAGAAAAAGGAACACGAGAAACAGCCCCTGCAGCGCTCCGGCCGCCATTCCCATAAGCTTGTCCCCTTTGGAAAGGATCGACCCACGGTCGCGCCTCGAAACAGGCCTTACCAGCACGCGCAGCACCAGCTTTACAAAAAACACCACGATCACAAAGCCAAGCACTGAGATCACTGTAGCGGTCATCATATTGACGAAGATGTCAGACGCGCCTTCTGCGCTGACTCTGAGCCCGCCCCTGATGATCTCCGGCATCCCGTCGACAGCGGCCTCCAGCGAATCGACGGAGCTGTCCATCTTCCTGGCAAATCCGTCCGCGATCGCAGTCCCGATAAAGCTGCCGCGCAGAGCGTCGCTCACGGCTCCGCTCATGAAAATGCCCGCAGCTGCAGCCGCGAACCAGCTCAGAGCATGGACGCACGAATATATGAATCCTTTTCGCATCCCGACCGCCATCGGCAGCACCAGAATAATGATTATTATAACGTCTAAAATCATAGCCCCTCACCTCTTTTCATATATTACTAAAAAAAACAGGAATAAACAAGGAGGACACAATGGATTTCACAAATACAACTAAAAACCCTGTCGTTCTTAGCGAAAAGAACAGGAGATTCGCGCTCGATCCGGGCTCCGGCATCCACGGCTACATCAGGCTCCAGACGGACGGGGACCGCGGCATCATCACCGCGACCGCTGAAAATCTCAAGGTTTTCCCGCACGGCGAATACACCTACAAGCTGATCTTCACAGGAGTGAAAAAAGAAAAACGCTGCTATTATATGGCGGGCGATATCACGCTTGCTCCGGACGGCACGGGCGAGGGCAGTTTCCGGATCAATCCCGCCGACATGAACGGACAGGGCCTGGCGCTCAGCGACTGCTCGGACGTGATAGTTGCAGCCATGTCACGGGTCGACCCGCGTGAAGCCCTGCACCCCGTGATGTCAGGGAGCATCGCCTTTCCGCGCTCCATCGCGAAGACCTCGACCGGCACTTCAGCCGCAAAGAAAACGCCGCGCGACTACAGCCCGTTTTACAGCAGATTCGTGCTCGACAGCTGCATCAAAATCGCGCAGAAACAGAACAGCTTCGCAGACATCAAGCCGTTCACAGACGACTACACGGGCGCGGTCTGGAAAAAGATCACCGACGTAAGCCTCTTCCCGATGATCTCGCCGGGCTCCGAACCACCGATGAAAAAATACGGGCATTTCCTCTTCGGGTGGCAGGACACCCATTACTTCCTCGGCGTTCCGGGCCGCTTCCTGCCTGAAGAGCAGCCAGACAGCGGCAAGTCAGGGTTCGTTTTCTGGCAGCCTATCATCGATATGCAAAACGGCATGCAGTCTGAAAATCTGACTACTGAGGAACGTCGTCAGAGAACGTACGGCTACTGGATCGCATCGATAAACAGATTTAACGGACATATCGAAGAAACCCCGCGCAGCAGCTCAGACAGTAATTCGTAGCCGCCCTTTGCAAATTGCGCCTCCCCTTGCAAATACCCTTGATAGGCCGGGCAAAATGTGATACTATTGTTAAGTATATGAGAAAGTATATGCTTGAAGCTCTTGAGGAGGCTAAAAAAGCTGCTGCCATGGGAGAAGTCCCCGTCGGAGCCGTTATCGTGCACGGCGGAAAGATCATCGGCAGAGGCCATAATGAAACCGAATCCCGCAGGGATCCGACAGCTCACGCAGAAATGATCGCCATAAGACAGGCGGCAGCTGCTCTGGGCGGCTGGAGACTCCCTGACTGCACCATGTTCGTCACAGTCGAACCCTGCAGCATGTGCGCAGGAGCCATCGTATGGTCACGCATCAGCAGACTTTATATAGGGACGATGGATCCCAAAGGAGGCGCCTGCGGCTCAGTGTTCAACATCCCTCAGGAACGCAGACTCAATCATTTTACAGAAATAGAAACCGGCCTCATGCAGAAAGAATGCGCCGGTCTTATGAAAGACTTTTTCAAACAGTTAAGAAGAAAAAAATCGGAGGAGAAACAGCAATGAAAAGAATAGGGGCTCTGATCTGCCTGATCATCATAACAATGTGCATGTTTGCACCTGCCAGCTTCGCTGCGAGCGAGTCTGCTGACGGAGGATTAAAGATCGAATCGTCCACTCCAGAAGACAAGGCCAAGGGCGTTTCAGTGGAAAACCTCAGTGTAAAGCTCTACTTCAGCAAAGAGATGGTGCCCGAATCAAAAGCCATCCGAGAGTCCAACACCAAGGCTTTCAAACTCACAGACAAGAAAGGCAAGAAAATACCTGTAAAGGTTTACTACAGCCATAAAGAGCAGAAAGACGGTCTCGTGATGGTAGTATCAGACACCATCGACTCCGATATCAAGATAGAAGGCAACACACAATACAAGCTGACGATCGATGAAGATCTGCAGGCAACAGACGGAACAAAGCTCGGTAAGACGCAGACTATCAGCTTCAAGACACTCGACCAGGCAAAATCCAGCAGAGTCTACACCATCATGATGGTAGTGATGATCGTAGGAATGATATTCTTCACAAGCCGCAGCGCAAAGAAAGCCGCTGAAAAAGAGCAGGAGAAGAAAGGCAAGCCTGAAACTGTGAATCCGTATAAGGAAGCGAAGAGAACAGGCAAATCCGTAGAAGAGATCGTAGAAAAAGATCAGAAGAGAAAAGCCAAGCAGGCAGAGGCTCTCGCAAAACAGAAAGAAAAAGAAGCCAAGTGGGAGGCAGAGGAGCTCGAAAGAGAAAAAGCAGCTTCGACCAAGAAAGTCTCAGTGAGAAAACCGATTTCCGCAGCAGGAAGCGATTACAAGGTAACAGTGAAAAAAACGGAACCGCCGAAGCACAGCAGCAAGGGTACCACGAACCCTAAGAACCAGAGCGGCAAGCAGAAAAACAAGAACAAGAAAAAATAGCTTGTACGCAGCGGTATCAGAAAATCATTTACAGAAATAATAAAGGGTGAGCTTCCGGCTCACCCTTTTCATTGATATCCCCTCGATCATGCCGGCTGCTGCCGGCAGTGCCGCAGGGAGATCGAAAGGAGCCGATGACATTGAAAAAAGTGCAGCTCAGAGCATATGCAAAAATCAATCTTTCCCTGGATGTGCTGGGGGTCCTCGAAAACGGTTTTCACCAGGTCGAAATGGTGATGCAGCAGATCCTTCTGTGCGACGACATCATGGTGCGCTGGGATCCGCAGAACGGCCACCAAACGCGCCAGCCGGATCTGCAGAACGACGGAAACCCGATCGCGATCCGCCTTTCCACGAACAGATACTTCCTGCCGACAGACGAACGCAACCTGGCCTACAGGGCCGCGGCTCTCATGGCAGAAAAATACGCAGGAGACCGCCGAGGCACGATCATAATAGATATAAAAAAGCGCATCCCTGTAGCTGCAGGACTCGCAGGCGGCAGCAGCAATGCGGCAGCGGTGATACATGCAGTCCGCAAACTGTGGGATCTCGATCTGACCCTCGAAGACCTGTGCAGGACAGGCGCACAGCTCGGATCGGATGTACCGTTCTGCATCATGGGCCAGGCTGCAGCAAACAAGACGCTCAAACCCGACTTTGCGAAAGACCCGCTCGCCTGCCACTGTGCACTGGCGACCGGCACCGGCACCGACCTCAGACCGCTGAAAGGCCTGCGCAGCCACCTCGTGCTTTCCAAACCGGCACTCAGCGTTTCCACGGCAAAGGTCTATCAGGGCATCGATTCCGTCGCAATACCCGAGCATCCCGACAATGACGAGCTGATCTGCGGACTCGTTACAAATTCCACCGCTCTGATCCGAAAAAATATGATCAATGTACTTGAAAACTACACATTAAAGCATTATCCTATAGTTATGTATACAAAGAACAAAATGCAGAAAATGTGCTCTCCGGGAAGCGTGCTCATGAGCGGGAGCGGCCCTACGGTCTTCGGGCTGTGCCGCGATGCAGAAGAATCCAGAACGATCTGCCGCAAGATGCTCAGAGACAACAAAGAAAGCTTCTGGACACGGACCACATGGTGAGTCGCAGCAGCACCCGCACAAAAACAGAAATAATTTAGAAAAGGATTTTGACTATGTTGAACTTTGATATCCAGAACCATAAACCGCTTCGTGAAATGGTTTACGAAGAACTGAAAATGCAGATACTCACAGGGGCGATCGTACCGGGAACAAGAATGATGGAAGTCGAACTCGCCAACCAGATCGGAGTCAGCAGGACACCGATACGCGAAGCCATCCGAAAGCTTGAAAAAGAAGGCCTCGTGGTGATCGAACCGCGAAGAGGCGCATACGCGTCGCAGATTTCCACGAAAGACATGGTGGAGATCCTCGAAGTACGCCAGAACATGGAAGGTCTCGCAGCTTTCTTTGCAGCCTCGAGGATGCAGCCGGAACAGCTGGATGACCTCAAGGAAGTTGCCGAGAAATACAACAGAGCGGTCGCAGACGGAAACATGGAGGACATGATCACTTACGACACGCGCTTTCACAGGATCATCGTGGAGTCATGCAACAACAAGATCCTCGTGCAGATGATCGAGCAGCTCCAGGAGCTCGTTCTCAGATTTCGTTACATATATTACGATGACTTCAAGAGAGCGGAGAACATGCCTGAGGAGCACCGCCTGATACTCGACGCGATCGAAAGCGGCAATGCCGACGCGGCCAGAGAAGCAGCCGACGTTCATATCGCCAGACTCAAAGAGCTCGTCATCAGAGAAAATGTCCAGCCAAAGAACATCACGGACTAAGATCCCGAACCATCGGACACGACCCGGACAGACTGCGTCATGCATCTGCCCGGTTTTTTTATGCAAAGTCTGCAGCCTCGCGGCCTGCAGGCTTTTTTCATGCAAAAGCGCACTGTCCTGCGCAGTTCCACACTTTTTGTGCCGTGTCCGCGAATATTTCTCAGACCTCGCGAATATTATTTATCAGAAAAATAATATCAGCCATCATCAAGGAGGTCGCAACACATGAATAATATATCGCCTTATGACAATATTCCCGTAAGCGGGGGAAATCCCCTCCCCGACAGTTCGGCCGGGCAGGATCAGCTGCAGTATGTCGACGTGCCTGTGGAAAATATAGCGCCTGAAAATGCGGGTACATCACCGGAAGTCACGATATCGGACCCTGCCGATCATTACGACACTGCCGATGCAGCCGGTGCTTCCAGGCGCCGCGATGAGCTCCGGGCAGCAGGCGCCGTTCATCAGGAGAGCGCAAGCCCGGCATCCTCATCTATCCAGACAGCCGACACCGAGCCTGAGAGCGCACCTGCACCGGCTCCGGCCGTGACCGGTGATCTACGAGAAAACACGAGCCCGGCCTCAGTCGCCTCAG